>JAYUXG010000353.1:0-1513 GCA_043753125.1 Saprospirales bacterium
TCCACACAAAGCAATTTGCGTAAGCGTACATCGCAAAATATTTGACCGCCAGTTCTGGAAATCCGCTAAACCATTTTTCCTAAACATTTTTCAAGCTCCCTAAACCGAATAGCCTTGTCAAAAGAACTTACCAATGAGCCGATCGGCGAAGACAGGCTGGTGGAGAAAGCCCTCCGCCCCAAACTGCTGAACGAATTCAGCGGGCAGCAAAAATTGGTGGACAACCTCCAGGTCTTCATCCAAGCGGCCAAGCAACGCGGCGAGGCGCTTGACCATGTGCTGCTGCATGGCCCGCCCGGCCTCGGCAAGACGACCCTCTCGCATATCGTGGCCAATGAGCTGGGTGCTTCGCTGAAAATGACCTCCGGGCCAGTGCTCGAGAAGGCCGGCGATCTGGCCGGGTTATTGACCAACCTCGATGCCGGCGACGTGTTGTTCATCGACGAGATTCACCGCCTGAACACAGTGGTGGAAGAATACCTCTACTCGGCCATGGAGGACTACCGTATTGACATCATGATCGATTCCGGACCTAATGCCCGCAGTATTCAGATCACACTCAACCCGTTTACCCTGGTCGGGGCCACCACGCGCATGGGGCTGCTTACGTCGCCGCTCCGGGCGCGTTTTGGCATCAATTGCCACCTGGATTACTACGACGTAGCCACGCTGGAAGGCATTCTGCGCCGCTCGGCGGCCATACTGGACATCCCTATTTCGGACGACGGGGCCTACGAGATTGCCCGCCGCAGCCGTGGCACGCCGCGCATCGCCAATGCCCTGCTCCGCCGTATTCGCGATTTTGCGCAGATCAAAGGCGATGGCACGGTCAATCAGGACATCGCCCGCTATGGTCTGGCCGCGCTGGACGTGGACGAAAGCGGCCTGGACGAAATGGACATCCGCATTCTGAACACCATCATCCACAAATTCAAGGGCGGCCCGGTGGGGTTGACTACTATCGGCACAGCGGTGGGCGAAGAATCGGGGACTATCGAGGAAGTCCACGAGCCTTTTCTAATTATGGAAGGCTACATCCAGCGCACCCCGCGCGGGCGCATTGCCACGGAGAAGGCTTATAAGCATATCGGGGCGGTGCCGCCGCGGCGGGAAGGGACGTTGTTTTAAACCACTACGTTTGCGCCAATCGTCAAGGTATAAGTATTTTTACCGTTGTGATCAAAGCACTGCCAGCAATTCTCGGTTTGTCAAAGAATCTAATGTGATTATCCTAAATCGGGTGTCATTCCGTAGGAATCTGCCCAGGTGATAATGAAAATTTCTACTTTTTTCGGTTGCAGATGCTTACAGCATGACAATTGGGATAAGTGTAGGATTATAACTTTTTGCAAACCGAGAATCGCTGAAGCACTACCCGCTGCCCGCTATGGCAACATCGTGGATGTGCTTGACGAAATGCATATTTGTGGCATTCGTTATTATATAATGTTAGACGTACAGCCGCCAGAAATCGCTTTCGTGCGCAACCCGGCTAATGGGTTGAATTTCCAAG
>JAYUXG010000354.1:0-4001 GCA_043753125.1 Saprospirales bacterium
GTAGGCATTGGCACAGATGGTATTGTCTTATCGCCTTCCCAGCGCAACATCGACGGTTCTTACGCTTTTGCTCCCCGCCAAATGGCTTTCGATACTGAATTGCTGCGCCAGATTGCCGCCACTACTAAAGGTAAGTTTTATCGCGCTTACTCGGAAAGCGATTTGGAGGGCATTTATGCGGATATTGACCAATTGGAAAAAACCAAAGTGGAAATCACCACGGTGTCCCGCATTCAGGATTGGTTCCAATGGTTCATCGCGGTGGCTGCGCTGCTATTGTTGATCGAAACGCTGCTGCGTTGGGGTATGCTCCGCTCCGTGACGCCTTGAAAGGATATAACCGTAGACTCAACAGTCTTTGACATTCCTTGCTGCCAAAATTTACTGCGGCAAATTTTGCCGATTTTCTACTTTCACCCCGGCAAACAGGCCGATGAACAAACTTAACTACCCTGGTTTGAACAGCAATACGGGAGTAAAACCGAAGTACGGTAGACGAGGAAACTAAACTCTTCTAAACCATTTCTCAACAGCCTCAACATTTTCAACACCCTCTCAACAATTTTCCCATGTCCATCGCCAAACCCTTTCACCTCACCGCCTGGATTGACGAAAATCGCCATTTGCTAAAACCGCCAGTGGGCAACAAGCAAATCTACGTGGAGAACGCTGACTTCATCGTCATGGTAGTGGGTGGTCCCAATGGGCGCAAAGACTACCATTGGGAGGAAGGCGAAGAACTGTTTTACCAGTTAGAGGGGGATATTCAGGTCAAAATCATCAATAAAGAGGGTCAACCTGAAACCATCGACATCCGGCAAGGGGAAATGTTCCTATTGCCGCCCCGCACGCCTCATTCGCCACAGCGCCCGGCCGGTACGGTGGGCCTGGTGCTGGAGCGCCATCGCCGGGCGGGCGAAGTGGACAAGTTGCTGTGGTTTTGCGAAAATTGCACCGCACCACTGCACGAGGCCAGTTTCGCCTTGAAAGACATTGGTACCCAGATCAAGCAAGCCATTGGAGAATTTGCGGCGGATGAATCTGCCCGCACTTGCCAGCACTGTGGCACCATCATGCAAGTCTGAAAAATCAATTCATCATTTTATAATTCATCATTATGCTACCGCTTTGGGGAATAGATATGGGCGGCACCAAAATCGAAGGGGCCATTTTGGAAAGCCGGGAAAATCCCCGGGTTTTGCACCGGATGCGCGTCCCAACGGAAGCGCACCTGGGTTATCAACATATCATCGGGCAGATAGCCAAACTGGTGAGTCAGCTCCGAACCGCCTCACGCCTGGAGCCGGAACACATCGGTATTGGTCACCCTGGCACGCTGGATCCCAATACCGGAACCATCAAAAATGCCAACACTACCTGTATGAACGGGCAACCCTTCAATGTGGACCTGGAGGAAAAATTGGGTGTAGCAGTACGTCTGGCGAACGATGCAAACTGCTTTGCCATCGCTGAAGCACTGATGGGGGCCGCCCCGGATGCTCTGCCGCAGGCAGAAGTAGTCTTTGGCGTAATCATGGGTACCGGTGTCGGCGGTGGATGGGTAATCCGCGGTAAAGGGCTGAGTGGTCGTCAAGGCATCAACGGCGAGTGGGGACACAATTTTTTGGATGCCAGTGGCGGCCCTTGCTACTGCGGACAAGTCGGATGCGTGGAAACGGTCATCTCCGGCCCATCACTGGAGCGTTTTTATGCGGAAAAGACTGGCCATTATATGCCTCTGCGCGACATTGTCTCCAGCAGCCATCCAGTGGCCGTAGAGACGATGAACCGCTTAATTCACTTTTTTGGCAAAGCGATCGCCGTGGTCATCAACATTATGGATCCAGATGTAATTGTCATCGGCGGCGGTGTCGGCAACATCGACCGGCTGTACACCGATGGTGTAGCCGAGGTACGAAAGCACCTATTCAACCACCGCATCGATACCATTTTCCTAAAACCCAAACTGGGCGATAGTGCCGGGGTGTTTGGCGCAGCACTTCTTTGAATAAATCAATTTGACCAACGTGCCAACTACTGCTTGGCATCCGGACGACACTACGCTGGCTGGCAAATTTACCACATTATTCATTATCCAATCGCCTCATTCATCATATCCGGCATTTGCCCAAAACGCCGCAGCATATTGATATGCGAGCGCAAGGCCTTCCCAAAAGTAGGATTTTCGAGGTAAGGCACCCCGAACTCTGCTGCCGTCTGGCGCACGATGGGGGCTATGTGCGGATAGTGGACGTGGCAGATGCGCGGGAACAAATGGTGTTCCACTTGGAAGTTTAACCCACCGACATACCAGGAGAGCCATTTGTTATGGGGCGCGAAATTCACCGTCGTGTTCATCTGGTGAATGGCCCATTCGTTTTCTATGTTGCCCGCTTCGCAAGGCATGGGATGGCTAGTGCCTTCTACCGTGTGGGCCAGCTGGAAAATCACCGTGAGTACCAAGCCCGCCACAAAGTGCATGGCCAGGAATCCCGCCAAAACCGACCACCACGCCACGCCCAGGACAATGGGCAGGCCAATGAAAACGGCCAGGTAGGCAATTTTCAACACATATATTTTGAGCAGTGCCTTTTGGTTCTCCGTCTTGGATTTCTGAATCACGCCATTGCGCTGATAGCGAGCAAATTGCACAAAATCCTTAGCCAACACCCAGTACAAAGTGGTCAGCCCATACATAATAAAGGCGTGCAACCATTGGAAACGGTGAATAGCCTTCACCTTCGTGTGCGGCGAAAAGCGCAGGGCCGGTTTGTCGTCAATATCATCATCCATGTGGGTGATGTTGGTATAAGTATGGTGTAGCAGATTGTGTTGTAGTTTCCAATTGTGTCCGGACGCTCCCAGCATATTGATGGAATAGCTCACAAAAGTGTTCAATCGGCTATTCCCGGAATAGGCTCCGTGGTTCGCATCGTGCATCACACTCATGCCAACCCCAGCCTTAGCCACGCCCATCAGCAACCATAACGAAAAGGCAACGCCAAAGGAAGGCTGCACCACCAGAATGGCCACAAACGGGGCAACATAGGCCAACAATAAAAGAACTGTTTTGAACACCATCGCCGTGTTGGCGTGGCTACTGCGTTGCTGTTCGCGGAAGTACTGATCTACCCGACTCTTCAATGTGTTGAAAAACTGGCGTTTATCGCGATCAATAAACTTTACCTTACCTTTTTGCTGTGCGGTACCCATGCTGATGAATGAAATATGCTGAATTTAACAATTTGTGCATAGAAACGTCGAAACACTGTTGTTGTTACTTTTGGAGCCGATCGGTGGCAGTTACGCTTCTGTTAAAGAGCACAAATCTACGCAAACCAAAGGCCGGGCGGTCTGGAAATAACAATTCTGCATAGGAAGGGCGAAAAATATTGCCTTTCCTGCGATCATAGCGACGCTGGACCCTCTGGTATACCGCTGGCTACCAATGTACGCATCCCCGTAGCGCGCGCCCGCAAACAAAGTGTAACGGCGCTGCTTTTTGGCGAAGAATAGCCCAAGTCAGGTTTTTGTCTTTTTAATTGACTTTGCTACTCTGATATGCAAAATGTTCCTTACTTTTGCACCCGCTTTTAAAGGAAGCCGACGCAGTTAATCAATTTGCCTAAAAAATTTTGAAAAAATATTTGGCCAATCGAAACTGAGTTTAGTATCTTTGCGGCCCCAAAAGGGGTATGTTTGAAATCTTGCTCGTTGGGAGCGGCTTCGATAAAGACCGAAGCGTGGTTCGAGTCCATATTTTTCGCCTTAATTTTCGCCATGAGTATTGCACGAATTCATTAGCCTGAGTTGTGTTTGAAAGTGGGCCACGGAGATTAAAAAGTTCATTGACAAGGCTGGGAGAGAAGTAAAGTAGTAAAAGTAACAGAGCGGAGTGGGTTAGAGATGCGCGGGTTATTTTGAAGTAAGTTGCGAATTGAAGAGCAATGTCATTTTGCCTGTAAGGGTGAATGGCGCAGAGAAGGAAGCGAACAAGGGCG
>JAYUXG010000355.1:0-9691 GCA_043753125.1 Saprospirales bacterium
ACCTTGGTCAACCGAAACGGGGAAACCGTGAAACTGGACCCACCCAAGGGCATCGAGATACCCAAAAATGGTTTTGATGTGGAAGATGCAGGCTACATCGCCCCGGCTAAGGGGCGCATCACTGTGGCGGTGGCCAAGGACTCGACCCGGCTACAGTTGCTTAAGCCGTTCAAGCCAATCACCAATGATCAAATCCAAAATATGCGGGTGCTGATCAAGGCCAAAGGCAAATGCACCACGGACCACATCTCGATGGCCGGTCCGTGGCTACAATACCGGGGCCACCTGGAGAACATCTCCAACAACTGTTATATCGGTGCCACGAATGCTTTCAACGAGCAGCGCAACAAGGTGCTTAATCTGGACAGCGGTCAGTATGTGGAAGTCCCGGCCTCGGCGCGGTTGTACCAGAAAAAAGGCGTTGGTACCATCATTTTTGGCGAAGAAAACCTCGGCGAGGGCAGTAGCCGCGAGCACGCCGCCATGGAACCGCGCTATCTCGGCGTGAAAGCCGTGGTGGTCAAATCATTTGCCCGTATTCACCAGACCAACCTGAAAAAACAGGGCATGTTGGCCCTCACTTTTGTGGATATGGCCGACTACGATAAGGTGCGACAGGACGACTACGTGAGCATCCAGGGTTTCGACACTTTTGCGCCTGGCAAACATTTACAGATTGTGCTGACGCATTCGGATGGCACGACCGAACAGTTTGATGTGCAGCATACCTATAATGAGGCGCAGATTGAGTGGGTACGCGCCGGGAGTGCCTTGAATAAGATTCGGGCGGATTTTGGGATGTAGGGTAACGCAGATCACGCGGAAAGGAGCGGATTTCGCGGATTTTTTTATTTGGACCGGCTGTTCGCGCTTTTGGTGCGAGCAGCCGGTTTGTTATTTTTAGAAATAAATTTTGAAAAATGGAATTTTATTTCCAAAATTTGCATTTCAGAGGATTGTCATTAGTAAAAGTATTCTGCGCGATTTTGGGGTGGAACATCCCGATGCTATCGAAGCACTAAACAATTGGTACTATTCAATAAAGGAGGTGGATTGGGGTGTTCCGAACGATATACACCAGACGTTCAACTCGGTGGACTATGTTGGCAATGACCGTTTTGTATTCAATATACGGGGTAATCGCTACCGCCTTGTCGCCATGATCTTCTTTGACATTCGTACGGTTTTCATTCGCTTTGTTGGTACTCACGCCCAATATGACAAAGTGAAAGTAACTACAATTTGAACTGCCATGCAATACAAAATCAATTCTCTAGAAGAATACCAGCAGGTCATGGAACGGGTAGAGGCTTACTTGCAAAAATCTACCGTGCAAGGTGGTTTCCATACACTGATGACCAACGAAAAAGAAGAACTTCGGCATCTCTCCCTATTGGTGGAAGCTTGGGAAGACAGATTGCCACTTATGCCTATCCGCCAACCCCAAACATTGACCGAAATGCTCGAATTGAAAATGTACGAGCGCAAACTCAAACAAAAAGACCTTGCTGTACTGCTCGGCATCTCTGCCACCCGGCTCTCCGAAGTAATGCAGGGGAAGCGGAAAATGAACATGGATTTGGCGAAGCGGCTGTATGAGAAGCTGGAGATTAGTGCGGCTTTTATTTTGGAACAAGCGTAGCAAGAACGAAGTATGAATAGAGCCATCGCTGAGTTTCGACCAAGCCATTCGTATTGCTCCAAATAATGGAGTAACATACAATAATGGCGGGTTTCAACTGAAAATTTATGGTTGCCGACCACACCTTCATCCCACCTCTCGCTGCTCATTCCACCACCTCCATTCCCCGCCCCTCCATCACTTCTCGCCACCGCAACCGAGAATACGTTGGCAAAGCATCCGCCTCCTGAAAGTGGTACAGATAAAACAAACTGGGCTTGCCAGGCACTGGGTCGCGGAGTATTTCGTAGTGGCCCTTGGCGTGGAGCAGCAAAGAACGCACCGTGCCAGGTGCCTGCGCAGGAACAGGGTAATGTACCATCGCTTCGTCTCCCACGTTAGGTTGGGAATAGTACTGGTCGTCGTCGCGCGCGAGGACCGAAGCCATATCGTGACCATCTTGGGTGGGCGCGGAGGCAGGCAGCACTTTTTGCACGGTTACTGGCACCGGGGCCGAGCAATCCAGAGCCACCCAGTCTAGTTCCCAGAACAGGAAACCCGATTCGAGCTGGAGGTGTATTTGGTCGCCCGGTATTTGCGAAAGGTCAATGGTCAGCACGTCTTTTTTCAAGGCCATGGGGCCAGCGAGCTGGAATTTGCCCACCGGCTGCCAATGGCCAGGAGCAGTTTCCACGGATACACGGAGCGGTATATTTTGCCGGTCTATCCACTGGCGAATGTCGGCCGGGCTTTTTTCCAGGTATTGCTGGCGCAGCTGTGGACTATACTCGCCAAACTCGTCGAGAAACAAACCGTACATATAGTCCATCCAAAACGTGTTTTTGGCTCGGATGACCAATTTGCCCTGTTTCGCAGTGGCGGGCTTTGCAAAAGTCAAGGTCAGGCCCTCGTTGGCGCGTTCGCGCGGATTGGCCGGGTCGCCGTGCCACAGCAACGAATCTTGTTTGGAAAGAGCCGCCAAGGCATCACGACCTTCATAATCAACGGCTTGCAAGGGCGTTTGCGGCTGTCGCAGCGTATGCAGCTGCCCATATTGATCGAATAACACTTCCATGCCCGCCGGGTGGTCTACGGCAACGAGTTCCAGCAGGTTGGTATGCTGGATTTCCTTGGCTTTGTTGGCCAACCGGATTTGATAATCCCTGCCATTGGGCAGTAGCTCAGGCAAGGGAAGCCAGTCATGCCGCTCCAGTTGGGGGTAGGTGGCCCCGGAATACAGTTCTCCCTGGAAATGGGTGCCATCGGAATTGTTGGCGTACACAAAAGGGCAGGAGCCTTTGGCGACCAAGGCAATGATGCTGAATAACAGGCCAATACCAACGTAGCCGAGCAAATTGAAAGCAAGCGTTTTGCCGTAATTGACCTCGTGTACTTCGATCTTCTCCAACTGATCAAAGTCAATCTGGGTGGTCAGCGTATCGGGCAGTCCCAAGGCGTACTGGGGCTTGGCAAAGAGCAGCACCTCGTTCTTGCTGGCCCGGGCGTCGCGATTGCTGCTCACCGTGGTGACTTGCATCGCCTCGGTCTCGGACAACCGCACCAAAAAGGCCGACATGGACTTTTCGCTGATGCTATAGTCCGATATATACCAGACCTTCGACAAAGGATGCGCAGCGTCAAGCAGGTAAAAAGTCAGGCCTTGTGTGTCGATCTTGGGCATCCGGGCCTTCGACATGGGGTAACGCTGGTAGTAGGAGCAGCTGGTCTGCCAGCTCAGGACGACCAGTAAAAGCAGCCAAGCGAGGAGCCGACTTTGGGGACGTAGGTGGTGCACGGATAGGGGAATTATGAGTTATAGTTTGCCAATTGTTTTTCCAATAAAAATCGGGATGTCGCTGCGCTCTATCTGCCTTACAGGCGAAAGCCCAAGGCTATACCCGGCAACATGGTGATATAACGGCCATTTTCATCCCCATAGTAGCCAATATCGGTGGGCAGGTTGGAGTGGGCGTATTCCACGCCGAGCGGCAGCGACCACTCCAAAAGCGCGCGCCCCAACGTGTACTGTCCGCCCAAACAAAACAGGGCCTTGGCCGTAGTCACTCGATAGTTGTAAGGACGGTCGTTGTTTGAATAATTGTTGTCGTACACCATTTTTCGGACCCCAAACCGCAATTGCGGCCCGTAATATAGATGACTCCGTCGCCCGGAGAGCCGACCGTGCAGGAAAAACTTGCTAAACATCCCCACCTCATAGCTGCCTTCGCGCAAGACGCTGTAATCGTAGATATTGTTACTTTGCGACAGGTAGGAGGTGTATTGCAGGCCCACGTTTTGATAAGGGCCAAGGGGACGCTCTGCCGACAGGCAAAAAGTTTGGAAAACCCTTTGGCTGCCCTGTACGGCAACGCCACTCAACACGATCAAGCGGGGCCGGGGTGCCAGTGCCGGGTCAGGCAGGTCAATCGACTTTTTCTGGGCCGAGAGCGAACCAAAACCACTACTGGCGATAACCAGCAGACAGGCACAGAGTAGACGATTTGGCATAATGTTGGTTGTTTTACCGGTAAAAATAATCCGTTTTTGTTCGATAGGCTCCAAAGAACGCGGTTAAGTTGGATGATTGTTGATAAAAAGAGCGCACTATTTTTCTTAAAACGCAGTTCTTGCACTTATTTTTGCAAATTTGCAAAAGCGAAGCAGCCCCTTGCAGCTTTTATAATCAGGCCTCACCCACTCATGCAATACGGTACCCATCAGTCTCAGCCCCCGCACGAAGACCCCGCCCCCAGCCGCTGGAAGTTCCGCGAGTTGAAGATATATGCTTCCACCGAATGGTTGGCCGACAACAAGAAAAAATACCGGCAGGTCTTTGACCGCCATGAGACTACGTATATCTACGCCGAGCTATCTTTTCACAACAAATACTTCGATATCGAAGATTGGGAAGTGAATGTGGAGCTGCGCTGCTACGCCGTAAAGAAACAAAAGAAAGAGATTTGCGTACTGCCGTTCCGCCGGAAAGTGAGCAAATATGACCCGGTGGGCTACATCCGCGAAGGCTGGGGCAACAAACAGGAGGGCGTGTTTTGGAAGAAAGGCTCCTACTATTGGGAGGCCTGGATCGAGGGAGAAAAAGTATCGAGCAAATACTTTTACATTGAAGATGCCACGCGCCCGCTCACCAAGACTGACAATCCGTACTGCCAGATCAGCACCCTGCGGATGTACGAAGGCCCCTACGACGACACGCCGGAGTTCGAACGCCAATATATGCGCCGCTTCCACGGCGAGGAGACCCGCTACATCTACGCCGAGGTAACCCTCAAAAATCTACTGCTCAGCAAGCAGTGGCAATGCGAGCTGTTCATCAAATTCTACAACGACGCCCGCGAACTGAAAGGCCAGGTGGTGCGCCTGCACCGGGTGGAAAAAAGCGATGATGGTGTAAAAATCACCGCTGGCTGGGGCAGCAACGTGAAAGGCTCATGGCGCAACGATCGTTACACCGCCGAGATCATCTTCATGGACCAGCTCCTGGCGGTCATGCCGTTCGAGGTCGGTACTGTCTTCGAGGAGGGCATCAACGGCGTATGGCTGCCCGACAAGGGCCAACAAGTCTTCCTCACACCAGAGGCGGAGGACATGGACACCTTCGAGGAAGTGCTGGTGAAACTGGACGCCCTCATCGGCCTGAACGAGATCAAGAGTAAGGTGCGCGAGCACGCTCAATACATCCAGTTTTTACAGTTGCGCAAAGAAAAAGGCTTCGCCGAAAAGGCAGGTATTGATGTGCATTCCATTTTCATCGGCAACCCTGGCACCGGCAAGACCACGGTGGCCAAAATGATGGGCCGCCTGTACAAAAAAATGGGCTTGCTCACCAAAGGCCACGTCCATGAGGTGGACCGCACCGATCTGGTCGGCGAATATATCGGCCAGACGGCCCCGAAAGTAAAGGATGCTATCGAGATGGCGCGCGGCGGCGTGCTATTCATCGACGAGGCCTATTCCCTGGCCCGCTCCGCTGAAGACAGCAAAGATTTTGGCCGCGAGGTGATCGAGATTTTGGTCAAAGAACTCTCCAACGGCCCCGGCGACCTGGCCATCATCGTGGCCGGTTATCCCAAGGAAATGAAGACCTTCCTGGATTCCAATCCCGGTTTGCGCAGCCGCTTCAAAATGACCTTTGAGTTCGCCGACTATCTACCGCAGGAACTCAGCCGCATCGCCGACTACGCGACCCGCGAGAAAGAGGTCATTCTGGCCCTGGAGGCCAAGAAAATGGTGGACGAGATTATCACCGAGGCCTTCCGGTCACGCGACCGGGCCTTTGGCAACGCCCGCTTTGTCCACGACCTGATCGACAAAGCCAAAATCCAACTGGGCCTGCGCATGATGGCCAATCCCGATGTACGCGGCCTGCCCTCTGAAGCCCTGTCCGTCATTCTGCGCGAAGACGTGGAAAAAGTAAAGTTGATTTACAAACGCCCGCTGCCCAACATTCCGGTGGATGAGCCTCTGTTAATCAGTGCTTTGCGCGAAATGGACAGTTTGGTGGGGATGCAAAACATCAAAAAGGATATTCGCGAACTGGTCAATCTCGTGCGCTTTAACCGCGAATCGGGCCGCGACGTGTTGGGCCGTTTCTTCCTGCATACGGTGTTTGTCGGCAATCCCGGCACCGGCAAGACCACGATGGCCCGCATTCTGACCAAGATATACAAGGCCCTTGGGGTGCTGGAGCGGGGCCACATGGTGGAGACCGATCGCCAGGGCCTGGTGGCGGGCTACGTGGGCCAGACCGCCATGAAGACCAGCGAACGGGTAGAGGAAGCCATGGGTGGCGTACTGTTCATCGATGAGGCGTATGCCCTCACCTCCAGCGGGCGCGGTTCGCAGGGTGACTTTGGCGACGAGGCCATCCAGACGCTCCTGAAGCGCATGGAAGACCGGCGCGGGGAGTTTTATGTGTTCGTGGCCGGCTACCCGGAGAATATGGACAATTTTTTAAAGGGCAACCCCGGCTTGGCCAGCCGTTTCGACAAGGTGCTGCGCTTTGAGGATTATGCACCGGAAGAATTGCTGGAAATTGCCCTGTTTATGTTCCAGCAGGAGCATTACCGCGTGGAGGAAGAGGCCCGCGAACACCTGGGCAAATACCTGGCTTTCCTGCACCAGTTCCGCGATAAGTACTTCGGCAACGCTCGCTCGGTACGCCAAGTGGTGATGGAGACGATCAAAAACCAGAACCTGCGCATCGCCGTGCTAAAACCCACCGAGCCGGAACCGATGCACACTATTACCCTGGATGACGTGGCTACATTTACTTTTGAAAAGGATAAGTTGAATTTGTTTGTTCGGCGGGGGATTGGATTTGGTAAATAAACGTCGTTTAAAAAATGGTCAGAGAAAAATATCACGATTCGGTGAAAAACGCTCTTATCAAGGAAGGATGGCTGATTACAGCCGCACCCGTTGGCAGTTAGTTCGGCAATCGCTGAACTTGAGGTTGATTTGGGCGCGGAGAGAATTATCGCTGCTGAAAGGCTGTGACCGCCAACTAATCTCCTTTCTGACGGTTTCAATCCCATGCGCAAACTAATCGTCGCCATCACCGGCTCTTCCGGCTCCATCTATGCCAAAGTACTGCTGGACAAGCTGGCCCGCCTACGCGACCAGTGGTCGGCGGTCGGCGTGGTGCTGTCCGACAATGCCAAGTTGAACTGGGAAATTGAGCTCGGCCCGGTGGATTTATCGCAGTATCCTTTCAATTTTTACCAAAAAAACGACTTTTTTGCCCCCTTTGCTTCTGGGTCGGCACGCTACGATACAATGATCGTTTGCCCCTGCTCTATGGGTATGCTGGCGCGCATCGCCACTGGCGTAAGCAACGACCTCATCACCCGTGCCGCCGATGTGGTGCTCAAAGAACGTCGGCGGCTTGTGGTCGTTACCCGCGACACGCCACTCAGCCTGATTCATCTCCACAATATGAAGACCGTAACCGAGGCGGGTGGCATCATTTGCCCGGCCTGTCCATCTTTTTACTCCAAACCAGAGACGTTGGAAGAAATAGCGGCCACGGTAGTAGATCGAGTGCTGGATTTGGCTGGCCTGGAGCAGGCGAGTTACCGCTGGGGAGAAGAGGAAGCATAAGGGCTTGCTAAAGGTTTGTTATGGTTGATATGCGTGCCTTTGTTTTTATCAACTTTTATAAACCTTCAGCAACCTTTACCAACTGCATGGTGAGCTGGCCATTGCTGCCTACATTTGGCTGATAGAACTTTCCTTTTCCTTTAAACACCCTATACCCGCCATGAAGCAAGCACTACTTCTTGTCCTCATTTGCCATTTTTTCTCCATGTCTCTTGCCCAGTCGCTCATGGCTCCAAATTTTCTTTGGGTCAAGACCATCACCTTGCCCAATGCCGTTTCCGGGGCCGAAGTGTTCGACTTCTACACCGATTCAACGGGCAACTCTTACGTGTACGGCATCTTTACGGGTTCAATCGATTTTGGCAACGGCACGTTCTTGCATACGCAAAACGCCTTGGAAGGCTATTTTGTAGCCAAATACCTTCCCACTGGCGGATTAGACTGGGCACGAAAAATAGTGGCTTCCAATGGCGGCATAATCTACTCGGAAATGGTCCCCAGTGGCATCGCTGCCGATGGTGCTGGCAATGTCTATCTCTGCGGACAGCTCTCCAATGTGGCCCTTAATTTTGGCAATGGCACCGTGTTGCAGCGCAGTTGTGTAGGTACGCCTACGTGCAGCGACATTTTCATCGCCAAATACAATGCCGACGGAGAGGCGCAATGGGCACGGCAGGCAGCGGGTAGTGCGAACACTTTTCAAAAGGCAGCCTGCGTGGTGGTCGGCGCGGATGGCACGGTGTTCGTAGTTGGCAACTATGAAGGCCAGCAACTCAATTTTGATAATCTGCTAATTTACAACAACTTGGATGATGATGGTATGTATTTGGCACGCTATAGGCCAGATGGGACAGTCATTTCTACCACCTTTTTTGGCAATGGCGATGGCAATTCCCAAGTGGAGCATCTGGCTATTACCCGTCAAAATAATCTGCTGGCCACGGGCCAATATACCGACGAAGGATTGCAATTTGGCAATGACGTGAGCCTGGATGTCCTCGGCGGTAACAGTACTTCCAATTACTTCATCGTGGAATACACGGCGGAGGGCCTGGCGCAATGGGCCTATAACCTGCACTCGGATGCTTATCTCGACGTGCTGGATATAGCGGCCGATACCTTTGGGCAACCCTACGTGATAGCCGACTTTACGACGAGCGTCATGAGTGGCTTGGAGCTGGTGTCGGCCACTTCCATGGCCGATAGTTCTGCTGGGGTTTTGTTGCACCTCACTGACAGCGTATTTGTACCAGTGGTGATGGTAGAATACAGCGGGCCAGCCTATCCGCTGGCCAACCTGGCGGTGGATCGTCATAATCGCTTTTTCGCCGCCGGCTACATTTCAGAAGCGCAGGTGGCGGTAGCGGATACCGTCCTCTTCAATGCAGGCTGTGATGATGCTTTGCTTTTGAGTGGCACTACCGGCGTTATTCCTCCTTTAAATTGGGTGCGTACAGCGGGTGGAAACGACTGTGAAGCCATTCTCAGCGCCTATTTCGGGCGTACGCTGGCCACCGATTATAAAGGCGATCTGTATATGGTCGGCTCTTTTGATGGGCTACTCCAATTGGACAACTTTGCAAAACTTGGCCTTGGACTGTTTGTGGCCAAACTGGGTACTGGCACCGTTGGCACACACGACTCAGCATGGGCCGACCTTGCTTTCCACTTGTCGCCCAACCCCAGCCGGGGTGATTTCCATCTAGAGGTAGCAGCACTGGGCGCACCCAGGCAGGTCATGATCTACGATGCCCAAGGGAGCCTTTACCACCAACGCTCCATTCGGCAGGCCAACGACCTGTATTTTCGCTTGTCTTTGCCCAATGGCCTGTATACAGTTGTTTTACTGGAAAAAAATGGAATGGGCAGGCAAAAACTGCTTATCATCAAATAGAAATACATATAAAATAACGATCAATATTAACTCGAGCGGTCATTCCGACGCAGGAG
>JAYUXG010000356.1:0-9686 GCA_043753125.1 Saprospirales bacterium
ATTGAAAGAAGCGCGGAGGGTACGCAGCGGGGAAGTCGTCAAGATGCCTGACAGCGGCAGCAACGCGAACAAGACGGCCACCGAAAGACCCAGCAGAACGCCCTGGGCGATGGCCGTCCAAGAAAAATCAGTACTCACGTCAGCGATAGGCAGCAGGTCGCGGACCAGCCAGGGCAACATTTTTTGGATCAATGACCCCAACACAGCCCCCGCCAATGCTCCCAGCAATCCAATGCCCGCCACTTGCACCAGATAAACGTAAAATGCCTTGCGCCCGCTCGCACCCAGGCAACGTAAGATCGCCACAGTTGGTAACTTATCCTTGATGTAAATATGAACCGCCCCAGCCACGCCGATGCAGCCCAACAGTAGCGCAATAAAGCCCACCAGATTCAAGAATGTGCCAAAGTTGCCAAAAGCGGTGCCGATATTTTTCTTGCGGCTTTCGACCGTATCCCAATCCAGATTAGCCTTTTCGAGCCGTTTTTCGTAGGGTTTTATCAGGGCATCCACGTCGGTGGCGGCAGGCATTTTATAGAAATACTGGTAGTCCACCCGGCTGCCGCGCTGCACTAAGCCCGTGGAATCAAGCCAGGCCGCCGGGATAAAAACGGTTGGCGCAATAGCCGATGCCACCCCCGCCCGTCCCGGCGAAGACAACAATTCTCCCTCTACCAAAAAAGTGACGTTGCCGATCTGGACACTATCGCCCGCTTTGATGCCGAATTGGAGCGACAGGGCATGGTCGATCAGAGCCTTTTTGCCACTGCGGAAAGTTTGCCAGGCGTCCACGGGTTCGCTTTTCCATTGGCCAAAAAAGGGGTAATTGCCCTCCAAAGCACGGATTTGGGAGAGTCGCGTGCCGCCATTGCTGGGAAAACGCACCATGCTCACGAAATTGGTGACCTGCGCCTTTTCCGAACCGGGCAACTGGAACAGTGCCAGCAACGAGTCGGCGGCTGGTTGGCGGGCATCAATCAATAGGTCGGCACCAAGCAGTGTCTTGGCCTCGCGGTCTATGTCGGCAGTCAGGTTGGTACTGAACGAGCGCACCGCCGTCAAAGCGGCAATACCGGCGGTAATGGCGGAAATAAACAGGAAGAGGCGGGCGCGATTGCGGCGGCTGTCGCGCCACGCCATTTTCAGGATAAAGCTCATGGACGTTGGGCGACGGATGTTTCGCCGCTGCGCTAAACGGGAGAAGGGCGCAAGGGTTGGCGAAAAAAGACGAAGAACGAGCTATAAAGTATGAACTATGAGGTATGAAGGATAAACGAATGCGGTACCAGTTACAATCATAATGGCGGAAACGGAGAAAGGCGATTGCGTAGTTCGGCAATGCTTTGTAACTTATAGTTCATATTTCTTTCAAAATATTTCGCGCAGTGCCTCGTCCAGGGTTGGATGCTGGAAAGAAAAACCCGCCGCCTGAATTTTATCGGCGGCGACCAAGTTGCTGTTCAGCACCACGACGGACATCTCTCCGAGGGCCAGCCGCAAAGCGAAGGCAGGGACGGGCATGATCAGCACCTTCTTCCTCATGGCCCGGGCGGTCGCTTCCACCAGTGGCTTTAAGCGCGTAGGCTGCGGAGACACGGCATTGAAAACGCCCTCAACAGCGTCATTTTCGATGGCCCACAGAAAGGCCCGGCACAAATCATCGCGGTGAATCCACGAAAACCAAGCCTGTCCATCGGCAAAATAAGTCCCCAGTCCAAAGCGTAACGGCTTTACGAATTCCAACAACGCGCCGCCCTCTTTGGCCAACACCACGCCGATACGGAATTTCACCGTGCGAATGCCCAGTGCGGCCACCTCATCGGCGGTTTGCTCCCAAGCCTGGCAGCATTGCACCATGAAACTATCTTCCACCGGTAGGTCCTTTTCACCCATGCGCCGCTCGCCGGAGTTGCCGTAGTAGCCAATGGCCGAGGCCGAAAGATAGGCCCGTGGGCGGAGGCCCATGCGCTGGAAAGTGTCGCGCAGCAGGCGGGCACTTTTTACCCGGCTGTCAATGAGCTCGCGCTTGCGGGCCTTGGTCCAACGTTGGTCGGCAATGCCCGCTCCTGCCAGATTGACCACATAGTCTACGCCGGACAGGGCAGCCTCGTCCAGGGTGCCTCGCTCCGTGTCCCAGCCAAACTGATCCGGGCCTTTTGGCTGTCGGGTAAGCAGCCGGACGGTGTGGCCTGCGGTGCGGAGCATTTCGGCAAGGCGGGTGCCGATGAGGCCGGAGCCGCCAGCAAGGAGGGTAGTAGGCATGGTGGTCGCTGTTTATGGGGTTGTAACAGCAGAGTTAGAGGAGGGTTGTGGGAGAATTGGGTCAATGCACCGTGCCGATGACGGTAAGAATTAGACAACGACTTTGAGATATGGTGAAAAAACATGGTTTTTACTACATTTATCCACCAATTTGCTAGGTCGTTGTCAAAATCTAGCCCGCTTAAAAAACCCCTCCATTGCCAAGTGCAGATCCACCATCATCTGCTCGGTAGGTTCATAGCGCACACTGTCGGCATAACGGGTGAAAATATCGCGTAGCTGGTGTTCCGGCACTTCCGAGAGGTTGGCCAACCGCCGAAAAAACTCGTCGTCCGTGCGGGGCAACAGGGTAACGGCATCTACGGCGGCTACCACCCCGTAGCGTTCGCGCAGCTGGGTCAAAAACAATTTCATCTGCTGGCTGCTTTGGGCTTGGTAGTCCCGTTCCCGGAAGTGCAGGTTGGCAATCGTACTGATGAATTCGTAGGAAGAATTTTCGTTTTTCGGCAACACCGGGATGATGCGCTGGCGGCGCTTGGCGCGGAAAAACAACCAGGCACCGGCCAGACCGGCCAGCAAGTACCAAGCCCAGGCCAGAGCGGGCTGCTGCAAAATAAATGTCAATGGATGCTCCTCCTCCAACCCGCTGCCCCGGGTGCCACGATTGCGACGACGGGCCACCGCTTCCGGTACCTGGCTCAGATCGTCCCACCAGATATCGCCGGTCTCTAACTGCGACCAAGCCCCTTCGACATAAGGGTGTGTTTCGGCCCGCAATAGGCTGAAATTGGAAAAAACGATGGGATTGGTGTGCAATAGAAAGCGGCCTTGCCCATAGGAAAACTCCGCAAAGCCCACCACCGAATCATTCACGTAGCCCAGTGGGCGTTGCGGTTGGTCCGAACAGAAATATGCCTCCGGAATATAGTGCCAACCGTAGTCCTGCGCTTTGTTTTGGAAAGCATAAAAAAAGAGCGGGTCATCCTGAAGCGGCGGTTCAGTCAGGCTCAACCGGGCGAAGGTATCGGTCAGCGTAGCGTAGTCGTCCCAACCAACTTCATTGCATTCGGAGTAATACAAATGGAACATCAGGTCGAAAGGGATGGTCTTACTGGCAATAAAGGCCGTGTTGCCAGCGGCCACGAAGGCCAGTAACCGACTGGTACTCAGCGAGTCAAGGTACAAGGCATCGCCGACAAAGACGTAGTTGCGGCCTCCCAAAGTGTCCTTCGGCAACTCGTCGGCCACGTTTTTGCTGATCTTCGTCAGCGTTTGACCGGGAAAATAATTTTCCAGCAAACGATAAGCAATGCGGGTACCGTAGGGCTGGTCGCTGCGCTCCCGGTAGGATTTTTTGTTCCAAGAGGCCTCTGTCCAGTCGAACTTGGGCTGTGAAGACTCATAGAAGAAGTAAAACACCGCGCCCAACAGCACGATGGCCAGCAAAATCAGCAATGGCAACGAACGATTGGACATAGGGAATGCGGAATAGCGAATACAGAATGCGGAATTTTAACACACTGAAAGCGTAAGCCAACTCGGGGGAGGACAGAACAGTGGAATCGAAGTCGGCAATTCCGCACTCCGTATTCCGCACTCACTTAATGACCCGAATTTTCATTTTCACATCTTTCACCGGGCGGTCGCCAGGACTGGTCTGGGTGGTGGCTATTTTGTCGATGATGTCCAGTCCTTTGATGACGCGGCCAAACACGGTGTAGTCGCGGTCCAGGCTCGGTGTGCCGCCCACGGCCAAGTATTCGGTGCGCTGCTCGGGCGTATAGTGAAAACGCTTCATCGCCTCCATCTGGTTGAGCGTAGCCTCGGTGACGGGGCTGCCCTGCACGATGTAGAACTGCGAACCACTCGACTTTTTCTCCGGGTTGGAGGGACCACCGGTACGGGCAGCAGCCAATGCGCCCTTGAGGTGGACCAGCGAATCCACAAACTCGGCGGGCACCTGATACGACGGACCACCCATGCCCAGTTGCTTGCCAGCAGCGGCATTGCGCGAATCGGGATCGCCGCCCTGGATCATGAAGCCATTGATGACCCGGTGAAACAACAAGTCGTTGAAGAAGCCCTCCTCGGCTAGTTTGATGAAGTTATCGCGGTGCTTAGGCGTCGCGTTGTAAAGCTCGGCGGTCATGGTGCCATAGTCGGTCTCGATCTCGAGGAGGCAGCGTTCGGGTGCAGTTACTTGGATCATTTGCTTATTGATGACAGTTTTATTGCCTTTGGAGGCCTTGAGTGTTACGGTGTAATTGCCGCTGTGGGCGTAGCGGTGGGTGGGGCTGGCTTCGGTGGAAGTAGCACCATCGCCAAAATCCCAGGCGTACTGCTCGGCTTTCACGGATGTATTGGTGAAAGTAACCTCGGCGGGAGCCACTACCTTTTGGGTGGGCAAGGTAAAGCTGGCCACTGGCTTGACAGCACAGGAAGCGAGGGCAAAAAGCGCGAAGAGCGCGGGAAAGATCAAGTTTTTCATATTAAAATAAATAATAATGTATTTTTGTTTAGAAGGCGCAGATTCTAGTTTCATTGCCCCTTGGTCTTCCCGACGGAAAAATCGGGATGTCGCTTCGCTTCATTTCAACCGCCCCAAACCTGCCTTCGCCTGCGCGTGCAAACTGGTGGCATAGGCATCCGGCTTCAATGCCAAACAACGATTGAAAGCCTGTCGCGCTTGTGGCAGATCCTTTTTTTCTTCGTGCAGCAGCCCGAGTTGCAGGGCCGCATTGCAGGCAAAGTACGACGGGTCACTGGCTCCCCGCTCCATGGTCTGGTTGTACCACCGGGCAGCGTCATAACTCTTGCCCATCCGATGGGTGATCCGCCCCAGGCGATAACCATATTCCAGGTCGAGCTTATGATTGGAAGCGTACTGTGGCCCTGCCGCTGCCAATAGATCGTAAGCGCGTTGGTAGTAGCCGCCGTCGAAGAGCAGGCGTGCTTTCAGCAGCTGCACATCGGGCCAATCGCCGCTTTTGGCATCGCGTAAGGCGGCCAGGTCACCCTCGTCGCTGGAGCCACCCTTCGTTTTTACGTAGCCAATATTTGTAGTATAATCAGCCGAATTACCATGTAGCAAATGATACCAAGCCAATTTCTGGTAGCCCTCTTTAATACCAATATTGCCCTTCGAGGTGGTCAAAAAAGCCTGCAACGCTTGGTTAGCATCGCCATCCAGACGGCGCAATTTGGCCAGGCCGAGCAAATAGGCCCGCTTGGGAAAAGGCAAATATTGGCCCCCGCTCGGGCTTTCCTGCAAATAGCGGATGGCCTCGTCGTTGTGTCCCACACGCATAGCCACAGTCGCCAGCACAAAGGCGGCCAATGGGTTGGACTTTGGGGTGAGCTGACTATTTTTGATGGTCTGCCAGGCCAATTCTCCCTGATTGTTGAGAAATAACTGCAAAAACGAATAAGCCACCACCGCTTCATCCCGAAAAATGAACTCGTTGTTTTTGGCATACGCCAATACTTCTTCCATCTCGCGAACGCCCTGTGCGGTGCTGCCGCTCATGCCGCCCAAGCCGCGCAGCACCCACCGGTAATCTTCCGGCACATTGCCCACCAGCGCGTGCATGATGCCGAGGCTCATCTTATTGGCGATAAAATCGGGGAAGCGACGCTGGTTTTCTTCCAACAAAGCATACGCCTGCTTAATGTCACTGGCCCCCGCCAGAAAGTCGCTGAAACGCATCCGTAAGATTGCCCACTGCAAGCGTACCTGGGCCTGGGTGTAGAGGTAGTAGGGCGACTGGCGATCCCCTTGGGAAAGCTTGTCCAATCGCGAATCCATGTTGCGGGAAAGGCGGCTGTACTCCGCCTTGTTTTCATTGACGAAAACCGTTACGAAATCCACGTAATTGGCCACGTACAAAGTCATCAGGTTGTTTGGCTCGCCGGTCTTCAACGTCTCCAGTATGGCCTGGCTTTCTACCACGCGCAGGCTGACGGCTTTTTGGTAAGCATCGCGCACGGTCGGCGAAAAATCGAAATACTTGGCCGCATGAGCCAGGGACGATTGGAAGAATGCAGCCAGTACAAAGAGGATTGGGGTGCATTTTTGCATAAAAAATCAAGGAGAGTTTGAATGAGGGGGTTAAATACGTTGTCTGCTAAATTTTTGAGGATGCGAGTATTTGAATATTCGATTAAAACATTTGATAATCACGTAATTGATCAAATACTCGCCTCCTCAAATACTCAAAAAAATGGAGGACATAGCGAAAGTGATTTCGTATGTCCTCCCAAGAATTTGGATGGGTTAAAAACTGCGGTTACTGTGCGGCTTCCGCCCCCTGCTCTTTGGCCAAAAATTCTTTTACCCAAGCGGTGGTGACGGATTTCGGCCTTTCGAGTGGCAGGCCCAAAGCACGGCTCCAGCACTGCGCCGCCAGCACACCCAAAGCCCGGCTGACCCCGAAAATTACCGTGTAATAGTTGTATTCCTTCAAACCATAATGGATGAGGATGGAGCCGGAATGCGCATCCACGTTGGGCCAGGGGTTCTTCACTTTACCGAGGTTGCTGAGGATGGGCGGCACTACGTCAAATATTTTCCAGACAATGTCCACCAGATCGCTGCCTTGTATATTGTCCTCGGCAAAGTGCCGCTGGGCCATGAAGCGCGGGTCGGGCTTGCGCAGCACAGCGTGGCCGTAACCGGGGATGACGCGACCGCCGCTCAACGTACTCTTTACGTATTCGGCGATCTGCTCCCGGCTGGGTTTGGAGGTGCCAAGGCTCTCCACCATTTTCATGATCCAGCGCACCACCTCTTGGTTGGCCAGGCCGTGCAACGGGCCGGAGAGCGCGTTCATGCCTGCGCTCAGGGACAGATAGGGATCGCTGAGCATAGAGCCAACCAAATGCGTGGTATGCGCCGAGCCGTTGCCGCCTTCGTGGTCGGCGTGGATGGTCAGGAACAGGCGCATATATTCTTTAAAGCCCTCGTCTTCAAAGCCGAGCATATGCGCGAAGTTGCCGCCCCAGTCCAGCGAAATATCGGGCAGCACCTGTTCGCCCCGGTGGTACACCCGGCGGAAAATGTAGGCAGCTACGCGTGGCAAACGGGCTATCAAGTTCATGGTGTCCTCGTAAGTGGCGTCCCAATACTCCGACTTGTTCATGCCGGTGTTGTAGCGTTGGGCAAACACGCTGGTGTTTTGCATGGCCAGTATGCCGACCGAAAACTGGGTCATCGGGTGCGACTCTACCGGTAGAGCATCGATGGCGCGAAACACGTGTTCCGGTACATTGGTGCGGCGTACCCAGTTTTCGGTGAGCCATTTCACCTGTTCCTGGCTAGGAATCTCTCCGACCAGCATCAACCAGAACAGACCCTCTGGCAGCGGTTCCTTGCCGTTGGGTGCACGCGGCAACTTTTCGCGCAATTCCGGGATGGAATAGCCCCGGAAACGGATACCTTCTTCGGCATCGAGCAGCGACGGCTCCCACAGTATCGAGGTGATGTCGCGCATCCCACCATACACCTGATCCAGCACCACATCGTCCACCTTTTTGTTGCCGTGTTCTTTCAACAGGTCTTTCACCTCCTTGGCGAGGGCCTGCGATTTTTCGTAGAATTGTTGTTTGAGTGGATCCATGAACTTGGGTGGTGTGGGTAGTGTCGCCAGCGTTTATCCGGCATTTTTCAATAATCTGGTTCGGTTTGCGCAGCCTGGTTGTTGTCTGGATGGCGGCGGCAAAGGTATGATTTCCTTTTGTTTTGACCGAAGAATGCATTTGTCCATCAAATGGCCGGTCGCAGGTGTAGCAACATATCCGTCGTCATTCGGTTCAGATCAAATTCCGGTCGCCAGCCCCATTCCGAGCGGGCCATCGAATCGTCGATGCTGGCTGGCCACGAGTCGGCAATCGCCTGCCGGAAATCGGGTTTGTACTTGATCTTGAAATCTGGCACCTCCCGGCGGATGCTTTTCGCCACCTCGTCCGGGGTGAAGCTCATGCCCGCCAGATTGTAGCTGGTGCGTACGGACAGGCGATTGGTGGGGGCCTCCATCAGCTCGAGCGTAGCCCGGATGGCATCGGGCATATATAGCATGGGCAGACAGGTATTGGCCGTGAGAAAACACTCATAGGGTTCGCCCCGCACGGCATAGTGATAGATGTCCACGGCGTAGTCGGTGGTGCCACCACCGGGCATACTCTGGTAGCCAATGATGCCGGGGTAGCGCAGCGAACGCACATCCAGCCCATAGCGGCGGTAATAGTAGTTACACCAGTTTTCGCCTGCCACTTTGCTGATGCCGTACACCGTTTCGGGAATCAGCACTTCGTACTGCGGGGTGTTCTGATGCGCGGCCTCGCGGCCAAAGACGGCGATGGACGAAGGAAAATACACTTTTTTCAAATTGCGTTGCCGGGCGATTTCCAGTACATTGAATAAGCCTTTCATATTCACATCCCAGGCCCACATCGGGTCTTTTTCGCCGCTGGCACTGAGAATGGCGGCCAGGTGGTAAATCTGGTTGATCCGCCATTTTTTGACCAGCTCGCTCAGTGCCACGGGGTCTAGCACGTTGAGGATGGCGGTGGGACCCGCTTGTTCGCCGAGGTCGCGGAGGTCGGTGGCCAGCACCTGATCGGCACCGTGTACTTCGCGGAGGGTCTCGGTCAGCACGGCACCGATCTGGCCGCCGGCCCCGATGACTAGGATGTGGTCTTTTTTCATGGTAAGCGTGGTGAGGGCAGTGGGCAACAGGAGGCAATTGGCAAAAAAAGCAACAGGCAAATGGAGCGTAACGATAGCCCGATCCTTCATCGGGCAGGGCAAAGATGATTCTGAAAAAGGGGCCTTGCAAACTTTCGCGTCCATTTTGCTTGCAGTTGCGGAGCATTTTATTTTGCCGTGGCAGAGTCTATGCAGAGCGGGCCTGCAACACCCTGATGGTGGCAGACCCGCTCATTTAATTGTTTTCGGTGTTAGTATCCTCTTGTCATTTCTCCCGCACTTTGGTGTGAAACCTCCCATTGCGCACCCGCAACGTATCCGGTGCCCCGACATAAGGCTTGTGGGAGACGATAAAGGTAATATCAAAACTGCCGCGCAACTCCTTCGTAATAGGGTCGTAGGACTCCAAGGTCACAAAACTGGACGAATCAGATTCCAAGACGGTGTAATAGCCAAGTGCTAAATCCGCCTCCCAATATGTAAAATCGGCTCCCACCAATGAATCGTTCACTTGTGCATCGGTATTGACCACCGGATATGTACCTGGTATGAACGGCACCTTCGACAAATTTACCCCTTCCCGCAATATATTAAACCGGTCAAACGAATCAATGGCAATATGCCAGCGGTTCTCGGTTTGTAATCATTTGATTTACAAATAATTATTCGAGTATTGGATAATCCACTTGACGCCCCAGAGCGACGAAACGATAAATAGCGT
>JAYUXG010000357.1:0-3971 GCA_043753125.1 Saprospirales bacterium
GACGGCCATCATGTTGGACGACAGCACGTCGGTAATCAGCAACATTTCGGAAGCATCAGTGCCCAGGAAAATTTTGGCCGATGCATTCTCCAGGTCGAGGTGCTTGCCGGACAGTACGGCACCGAGTTCGTTTACGTCCACCGAGACGCGTTCGATATTGGTAAATGAAAAGGAAATCTCGCGCGCACCGTGCAAAGCCGCCGTCACTGGCGCGGTGTCGATCTGGAAGCCCTGCAACAAGGCCCCCATAATTTGCACGCCCAAGTCCATGTTCACTTTTTGGGTGCGTTGTAGCGCGGTGTCCGCCACCCAGTTGCGGTTGAATTCGAGATTCAGGCTCTTGTGGTATTTTTTCGGAAAAAGGAATTTCAGGTCGCCGCGACGGCTCACCTTGTCATCAAGCCGGGAAAGCACGAAGAGCGGACGAATGGTGCTCTCCGGCGGCGTAACCGGCGTGGCATGGAAAGTGTCGCGGAGCAAATCAGTGGTGTTGTTTCGGCAAATGCGCAATCGGAAGGCCATAGTATAAGGAATGGAGGTGGTGGAAGATGTTGAGAATGCAAAATATCCAAGAACCTGGCCTCAACCTTTGTTAACCTGTTTTTTCAGCAACTCATTGATTTTCAGCACAAAGTGTTGAGCCACATCTTGAAACCCGTCCGCATTCGGGTGAATCTCGTCGCTCCACTGATCGTCGCGGACAACGCCCCGCAGGTCAAGGTAATGCACTTGATCGGGGTATTTGGCGGCCAATGTTCCCATGCGTTGGTTAAACTCGTCCATCATGTAGCGCGTGGCTGCCGTGCGATCCTTGCTGCGAATGATTTTCCTTTCGGTCAAATATTTCCCGACCCAACTGGTTTTAGTGGTGTCCGCCGATAGCGGGCGCGGATAATCGTAGCCGTGGACCAGCACCTGCACGTGTGGGTAATTGGTTTGCAGCCAGGAAAAAACGGTTTCATAGATCTTCATCAGGGCATCCAGTTCACGCGGGAAAGTGTCGCTGAAAAACCGCTCGAACTGCTCGCCCTCCGGGGCGTCCTCGAACTTTTCTGACAGAAAGTGGCGCATACTTTCGCCCAGTATGTCGTTGCCGCCGCCGCTCAACAGGAGTGCCGCCGGGTGGAATTTTTCCACTGCCTCGAAGATGCCGCCATCGCGCGACCAAGTTCGCATCGTAGCCCCTGCCGCCGACAGGCAATGCACCGGGTAAAATTTCGAAATGTGATCAATTACGTCGGGGATAAGCGGGTGTTGAAACCAAGAATCACCCTCAGAGACCAGTTTCGGGCGACCAGGGAATTCCTTTTCAGCGTCCCCATACTCCCAGTTGCGCCAGAAGTTGGACCATTTGTTGGCCCCCGCCAGCACGGCATCCCCAAGGCCCCGCGAGGCAAATCCTTCTAAATCATCGCGGTGTTCCTGGCCATTTTTCAGGACAAGACCCGTCTCCAGGCCCGATTGTTTATCAAAATACACCCCGGTCAGGAAGTGGGCGAGGTCGGCATCTTCTTCGCTGGGGGGCGTGTTGGGATCAAAAACGCGCTCCATTTCGCCCCGTTCAGGCCCTACCCCTGGCTGGTTGTACAGTGGGTTGGCGATCACGATCTGGAAATCGCGGCTATTCCAGCCCAACAATTTCTGGCGGTTGCCACCGCGTTCGTCGTCGTCCAAACTGCTGCGCTTGGTCCCCAGTTCCGTCGGCGCAGCCAAGGCGGGCAAATCCAGGGCCGCAATGTTCTCGAAAGGCACATTGCTGTACATCAATTTGAGGGTTTCGATGCTTTCCGGCCAGTTGAACAGGCGTACCGTGTCGTTGAGCTTGAAATTGATGACCGAGTCCCGGTGATCGCGCAGCCACTTGCTATCGCCCCTGTTGAGCATGGTTACCGCCGGATTGAGCAGCGCGGTCGTGTTGCAGGAAAAATCGTAGGAGCAGTAGGGCGCAGCCACGTACAGATCGGCATTGCTCTGATTGGTGATTTTCACTTTCAGGCTGGTTGCCCAACGCTGGCCGGGGGCATTGGGATTGGGCCGCTGCGTAAGCACGGGACGGATGGTGCCACTTTGATCTGGCATCAGCGGGGTCTCCGTCACGCCATCGGCATCCACCACAAAAAATTCGACCTTTAAGTGGCTGGTTGGCAGGGCATTCTGGCCTTGGTTGCGGAGGCCTTCGGCAAATTTCCACTGCGAAATATGGCGCAGCTGTTGGGCTAATTTTTCGCCCGCTTTCGCCAATTTGGTCTTTACCGGCAACACCAGCGGACGATACAGATCGCCGGGCCGCACAAAATAGGCCATGCCCTTCCACAGCAGCAGCGTGTAATCGGCCTGTTTTTCCTCATCCTCAAAATTAAAGTAAGCGGCGTTGTCGGCTTGGTTCAGCACGTCCAGCAATGGCTGGAAGTACTTGTCCGACAGGTCTTTATTGACTAAATGGATGCGCACGACCCGATTAGAGAGATTGGCCAGCGTAATAGATTGGGCAGCTCTGGGCAGGTTGGCCAAGGCCTGGTGTGGAAATTGTACTACCGCAGCGTCCAATTCAGCACTGATGACCAGGCCATTGATGGGTTGACCATCAGTGCCTTTGGCGATCACTGTGGTCACGCCTGGCTCCACATGGTGCAGGATGCCCCGATCCAGGCGGTACTCGCCGGCTTGGTTGTAGAGGAGCTGGGCCTGGGTGGCGGTGGCACCCGCCGGTTTTTTTAGAAAACCCATATCGGCCATATCGGTCGCTTCGTTGGGCGTATATAGCCGGGGGCGTTGTTCAAAAAGATATCTGGTCTGGTTGCGGATGCGGCTGGCCAGGTCCCGGTAGGAGAGGTTGCCACCGGTCTGTTTAATAGCGGTGAGCAGATGGGCGGTCAGGACGCCGTGGCCATTGGTTTCCAACGCTGATTCGTTGCTTTCGCAGGCCGCAATCTGCACGTAGCGGCCCGGCGGCAGGGCTTCGTCAATGCCTTTGCCCCGGAAATATGCGGGCTGGAACTGCTTCGCAAATACAAAGTCCTCCCATTTCCGTTGCGGAAAGGTGAGGAAGCTGCCCTTAAACTGCGGGCGTTTTTGCACCACTGCCTCCCCAAGCGAGGCGCGGGTGTTGTCGCCGGAGTGGCAACAATCGAAAATGGTGACGATGTGGGCCTGCGTTTTAGCGTACAACTCGGCCAGTAGGTAGCGCAATTCCTTGTCGCTCAACAGAAATTTGCCGCTCTCGCCCTCGGTGTAGTAACAGACGATGCCCTCCAACCGCCCGTCGTTTTCGGCCGTCCAGACACTGGGGTCGGCTTTTTCCACGGTGCCGTGGCCGGAGTAGTAGAACAGCACTACGTCGTCGGGGCCAGCCTGCCCAAGATGTGCCTCAAAGGCTTGAACGATGTTCGCCTTGGTGGCCTGGCGGTCAGCGAGCGTGATGTCGTTCAGCGCAATGCCGGGGTCTTTGGCGAGCAGGTCGCGCACGGCGACCACATCATTGACGCAGCCGCCAAGGGGCGGGAAGGTGGCCATGCGGTCAATGATGACGTTGCCTTCGTATTGGTTGATGCCTACGAAGAGGGCGTGGACGGTTGTTTTCATAAATGATGAAGGAAGAAAGTGAGGATAGGAAGATGAAGGAAGACCAAATTTTGGTCAGGGTGGATATTCTACGATACTTTTCAAAAAAAATTGTAATTTTGTCACAGCTCATTGACCAGGTGTCGAGGGAGAAAAGAAGCCGCAACGGTGTCTCCCTGCGCGGCTTCGGCTTTTTCCAGGCTTCGTATTCTTTCACCAATTTATGGCGTCTATGTTCCTGCTGCCGTTGTTGGCGTCCTCGCCAACAACAAACGGCGCAGCACCATGCTATGCCGATGCCTGATGATCGCTCATCCCGTGGAGGTCAGAAAATCCCAATACGTGTTCCCATCTCCCAAATACGCCGAACTATATTTACAGCCTTCCGGTGACGCGGCGAGTTGCCACTT
>JAYUXG010000358.1:0-3966 GCA_043753125.1 Saprospirales bacterium
TACGGCCAGACCATTGACACTGATGAGCAGCTGCGCGATCTGGAAGCACAATATGGGGCCATTTTTTTGGGCGTCGGCATCGGCCCGACCGCTCCGCTCCGCCTGCCGGGGGAAACACTAGATAACGTAATCGGTGCAGTAGAATTTGTCCATGCCCTGCGCTTTAAAAAGCACCACATCCAGGTCCCCAAAACCGTGGTAGTGCTGGGGGGTGGCAACACCGCGATGGATGCTGCTTCCGAAGCGGCTCGCATGGGGGCAGAACAAGTATATCTGGCCTACCGCCGTTCCAAAGCAGAGATGGGGGCTTATTATTTTGAATACGACTTGGCCATTAGTGTCGGCGTAAACAGTGTATTCAATACCAGTCCAAAAGAAATCTTGGGACAGGAGCAAGCGACGGGTGTGAAGTTTGTAAAGACGCAATTAGTAGATGGTCAATTAGTAGAAATACCCGGCTCGGAATTTATTATCCCCTGCGATTTAGTCATCAAAGCGACCGGACAAGCCAAAATGGCTGCTATGTTGCAGGGTATCAATGGAGTAACACTAGATGCCTCCAAAAGAATTGTTGTCCATCCAACGACTTACCAGACTGGAAACCCACAATATTTTGCGGGCGGCGATGCCGTCAATGGTGGCGCAGAGGTGGTGAATGGGGCCTATGATGGGAAACAAGCAGCACGGGGAATACATCAATATTTAATTATGAATTATGAATTATGAATTATGAATTATTTGCCGATTTAGATTTGACCATCTCTCTTCAAAATTGCTATTATGGAAAACAAAAATAATGCTGCCCAGAATGCTCCTCACATAAAAGAAGAAAAGTACAACCAAGTAAAGGAAAAATCCTTTGCGTTGGCAGTTAGGATAATTCATAATTACTAATTCATAATTCAATTCATGGCCGATCTATCCATCAATTTTGCAGGCATCAAGGCACCCAACCCGTTTTGGCTCGCCTCGGCACCGCCGACCAACTCCGGCTACCAGATTATGAAAGCCTTCGATGCCGGATGGGGCGGTGCCGTCTGGAAAACCCTCGGCGTACCGGTCATCAATGTGTCGAGCCGCTACGGCGGACTGAACTACCGCGACACCCGGATGTCGGGTTTTACCAACATCGAACTCATCACTGACCGCACCCTGGCCGACAACCTGCGGGAAATAGAAATAGTAAAAAAGCATTTTCCGAACCACGCCGTGATCGCCTCGCTGATGGTGGAGACGCGCAAAGAATGGAAACAGATAATCAAAGACGTGGAGAACGCCGGGGCGGACGGCATCGAACTGAACTTCGGTTGCCCACACGGGATGTGCGAACGGGGCATGGGGTCGGCAGTTGGGCAGGAACCTGCCGTGCTGAAAACCATCGTGGGATGGGTTATGGACGCGGCTAAAATACCCGTCATCACCAAACTCACGCCCAACATTTCCAACATCGAAGACCCCGGGCTGGCAGCTGTAAAAGGCGGCACCGATGCCATCTCTCTGATCAATACCATTAAAAGCATCATCGGTATTGATCTGGACACGTTTGCACCTTTCCCGGTGGTGGATGGCCAAGGCACCAACGGAGGCTACTGCGGCCCGGCGGTGAAGCCCATCGCGCTGAACATGGTACGCCAACTGGCGCAACACCCCAAGATCGCCGGTACGCCCATCAGCGGCATCGGCGGCATCGAGACCTGGCGCGACGTGGTGGAATTCATTCTGCTGGGGGCTACTTCAGTGCAGGTTTGTACCTCCGTCATGCACTATGGTTTTGGTATTGTCCGCGAAATGGATGCCGGGCTGCGCCGTTTTATGGACGAACGCGGCTTTCAAACCATCTACGACTTTGCGGGTAAGGCCCTGCCTAACGTGCTGGAATGGAAGGACTTGAATTTGAAACATAAAGTCGTTGCCCACATCAATCCGGAGAAGTGCATCGGCTGCCAGCTTTGCTACATCGCTTGTGAGGATGGCGCACACCAGGCCATCTCCTTGTCGCGCGAGCCAGGCAACCGCATCCCGGAGATCATCGACGAAAACTGCGTCGGCTGCAACCTGTGTGCCCTCGTGTGCCCGGTAGAAGCCTGTATTACTATGGAAAAACGCGACCCCGGTACGGAACACGTTACCTGGGAAGAACTCACCAAAGCGCGCAAAGTGCCCGATTCCTTCAACGATCCCCGCGCGGGCGGCAACGGACACTGGGTGCCGGAACCGGAAGCGGCATTGAAAAGGCCATGATAAATTTCCTCCTCAATGACACTCACATCCGCACCGATCTGTCCCCCGGCATGACCGTACTCGACTTTGTGCGCTACCACCGACACCTCTTGGGCACCAAGATCGGCTGCCGGGAAGGAGATTGCGGTGCGTGTACGGTATTGGTGGGCAAGTACGCGGACGATGCGGTGGCCTACCAATCCATGACCTCCTGCCTGTTGCCATTGAGCAACGTGCACGGCAAGCACATCGTCACCGTAGAAGGCATTAATTCGGCAAAAGCGGATACTTTAACGGCTGTCCAAGCAGCACTCGTGGCTGAAAATGGCACCCAATGTGGATTCTGCACGGTCGGCTTCGTGATGTCCCTGACGGGCCACTGTTTGCAGGAAAATACTGGTGCACCAGAGCAGACTATTGCAGCTATCGACGGCAACATCTGCCGTTGTACCGGCTACAAGTCCATCGAACGCGCCGCAGCTCGACTAGCCCAATGGCGGGGTGGGCAAAATGGGCAATCAACCCTGGATTTTGCCATTCAACAAAGCATCGTACCGGCCTATTTTTCGACCATCCCGGCACGGCTACTGGTGCTGCAAAAAGTGTCATCTAGCCAACCACCTGCTATTGCCTCTTTTCTGGGTGGCGGCACCGATTTATATGTCCAGCGGCCCGAGGAAATGGAGGAGAGTAGTGCCCAATCTTTGTTTGACCGCAGTCATTTACAGGGTGTGCGCCAAGTGGATAATTATATCGAGATCGGCGGGGCGGCTACGGTAACTGATTTGATGGAGTCGCCCATTTTGCAAAACCTATTTCCCAGTCTAAAAAAGCACCTGAAACTAGTTTCTTCCACGCCAATTCGTAATATGGCGACGGTGGCTGGTAACTTGGTCAACGCCTCCCCCATCGGCGATCTGACGGTGTGGATGTTGGCCCTGAATGCCACGGTAGTGTTGCGCAACGGCACGATCCGCGAAGTGCCATTACGCAACTTTTATCGGGGTTATAAAATACTGGAAAAAACCGCCGATGAAGTGGTGGAGAAAATTCGTTTTCTCAAACCCGTTGGATCAGCGTATTTTAACTTTGAAAAAGTCAGCAAGCGCACTTATCTGGACATTGCCTCGGTCAATTCCGCGCTGTCGTTGCAAGTAGAAAACGGCATTATTGTGGAGGCCCATTTGGCAGCAGGTGGCGTAAGCCCTATTCCTCTATACTTGCAAAAAACCTCGGCTTTTTTAATCGGGAAAACGTTGCCTATTGATGAAATCAGAGTAGAGAAAATTTTGGCGGAGGCAAATGAAATCATGCAATCTGAAATTAGTCCCATTTCTGATGTGCGTGGCTCAAAGGAATATAAGCGGTTGTTATTGAGGCAGTTGTTGCATGCCCATTTAATAGAAATATTGTCCTGTCGAAACGCAGTGAAAACATCTACATAAGTCCAATAACCCACCATCTTTGGCCAAGGGCATCTCCAGTGACTTGGCTTGTGTAGGTAGCTTCGTTTCACTGCGATATGACAAGAGGGGAGAGTAGTGATACAGTATAGTTCATAGTTCATACATCATAGTTAATAGTTCATAGTTCATTTGAAAAACACCGACGCATATTCCCACGTTCGCGGCGAGTCCATTTACCTGGACGACCTCCCCCTGTTGCGCGGCACCTTGTTCGCGGCGGTATTCGATTCGCCGATCGCACACGGTGTGCTGCATCGTGTGGACCTGTCGGAAGCCAAAA
>JAYUXG010000359.1:0-3966 GCA_043753125.1 Saprospirales bacterium
ATTGCCGACCACATGGTGATGAGCAAGCACGTCAGTCCGCACGTTACGTCGTTCGTGGAAGTGGACGTGACCAACATGGTCAACTGGCGCAACCGCATCAAGGATGCATTCAAACAGCAGTACGGCGAAGGCATCACTTTCACCCCGCTGTTTGTCGAGGCAGTGACCCGCGCCCTCCGCGATTTCCCAATGGTCAATTCTTCGGTGGACGGTACGCGGATCATCATTCGCAAGGACCTGAATATCGGCATGGCCGCAGCTTTGCCCAGTGGCAACCTCATCGTGCCGGTTATCAAAAATGCCGACTTTCTCAACCTTGTCGGTCTGACTAAAACCGTGAACGATCTGGCCAGCCGGGCACGCCAAAACCAGTTGAAACCTGAAGAAATTCAGGGCGGCACGTTTACGCTGACCAACGTCGGCACGTTCGGCAACGTGATGGGCACGCCGATCATCAACCAGCCGCAGGCCGCGATCATGGCCATCGGGGCTATTCGCAAGAAACCGGCGGTGCTGGAGACGGAATATGGGGATGTGATCGCGGTGCGCCAGATGATGTTCCTCTCGCTTTCCTACGACCACCGCGTGGTGGATGGGATGCTCGGCGGCTCGTTTCTGCGCCGGGTAGGCGACTATTTGGAGCAGTTCGACCCCAAACGCACGATTTAGATGCTTCCATGCCGTGGCGACCAAACCGATGATCAAACGTTTTGTCAAATTGACCTTCCGTCCGGAAACCGTCGATACTTTTCTTACGACCGTATTTGAGCCGAGTAAGCAGCAGATTCGCGCTTTTCCCGGTTGCCAGTATATGGAGTTGCTGCGCTCCGCTGACCGGCCCGATGTATTTTTCACTTTTAGTTGGTGGGACAATATCGCTGCGCTAGAGACCTACCGCCAGTCTGATCTTTTCCAAACTACTTGGGCCAAGAGCAAGGCCTTGTTCGCGGAGAAGGCAGAGGCTTGGTCGATGGAGGTGGTGGACAGCCCGGAATAGGCAACAATCAATCGGGCAAAAAAGCAATTATTGACCGTTTTGCCCCTTATTTTCTGCCCATGCGGGCCAAACCATTGCTTGGTTTGGCCCGCATATTTTTTTGGAAAAAGGTTGGTTCTTGGCTTAGTCAACAAAACTCCACCGACCCTTGCAGCCTTTTCCCTGCTCGCCGCGTCTTCCTGTCAACTATAATCTACAACCAACATTCTTCCTCTTCCTTGCCGCCAAGCCATTGGTGGCGACCAATCTTCCCAACATGACGAACCACTACCTGCCTGCTTTTCTTTTAATCCTCGCGGCCAGTACTCTACACGCCCAGAATAATAATGGTTTTGTCAAGATATTTGGCCAGGAAGTGCTCTGTGCGGGGCAATGCGATACTCTAAGGCCCGTGGTGGACAACGCACAAGGTACTTTCCCGCCGCCCTACACTTACTTTTGGACTGGGCCGGGCAATTTTGCCGTAACCGTGCAAAATGTAGTGATCTGTCCTAGTCTTTCGGGTGCCTACACTTTAACAGTCACTAATGTAGAAGGCATTACGGCTTCGGCTACCCACGCGGTCTATGTGGCTCCGTTCCAACCACTGTATCTCTATTCCAACAATTTTTTGCCGTGCAATCTGGATAGTAGTGGAGCTTTTTGCGAAAAGGTTTGCCCCCACACTACCGTGACCTACCAAGTACAAGCGCAGGTGCCAGGGGGCAGCGCAGGAAATTCGCTCGTCTGGCAAGTAACTGGTGCCAGTAGTTATCAGGTCAATAGCCCACCTTCTACCTCCGTCACCGTCACCTGGGGGGCGGCGGGCAGTGGCTCGGTATCAGTGTCCATTGATCCATCCAGCGGGCCGATCACGGGTGCCTGCGGTGGCGAAGATGCGCTTTGCGTCACTATTATCGAGGCACCACACGCCCAGTTCAGCAGCGACCCTGCCCCCAACGTTGACTCTTTGACCGTGTGCAAAGGTCAAACTGTTTATTTTGACAACCAAAGCACTGCCGCCGACTTTTACCAATGGGCCTTTGGCGACGACCTGTCCACCACTTTCGAGGCCGAACCGCAGCACGTTTTCCAGACACCGGGTCAGTATGTGGTGCGCCTCATTGCCCAAAGCAGCTGCCTTTGTGCCGACACAACTCTACTGCACGTGGAAGTGCTGGATGCGGTGTCGCCCACGCTCGACTGCGTGGGCACGGTCTGCCCCAACGAGACCGTCACCTATACCGCCGACAACGGTTGCGCGCCCTATGCTTGGTCGGTCACGTCCAATGGCATAGTGCTAAATGGAGGCACCGCTGGCTCCGACAGTATTACCGTGCAATGGCTCAGCGGACCAGCGGGCACGATCACGTTGGGTACCCAAACCTGTACCGGTGCGCTTTGCCCACAGCCAGCCGTTATCCACATTCCAGTCATTTCCGACGCAGCGGAAATCCAAGGTAACGAACGGGTGTGCGGCGCATCACAAGAGGGCTATTCGATTGAGCCTTATGGGGGTACGAATTTCGTGTGGTCGTTGTCAGGCGGTGGTGGCTCCATCTTCTCTGGATACGGAACCAACCACGTGACGGTGAATTGGACGGCCTATCCCGATCCAAACCAAACCTATTGGCTCTCCGTGAAATATGACAACTGCTACTTGGGTTGCGGTGGTCAGGACTCCATCGCGGTGCGCATCCTGTCACCGTTCATCATTGATGGCCCCGTGGAAGCCTGCGCCAGTACGAGTACTGCTTTCCATGCAAAGCTGACCACGCCAGGGGTTAATTTGGTCGCCAATTGGATGCTCCACGGTCCCGATGGCAGCACCGTCTGGACTTCGGCAATGGCTTCGGCCAATGTCAATGTACCGTTTGTCAGCACGGACGGGCTGTACCAGCTAATTGCTGTACCCGCCGACCCTACCCAAACCTGTTCGGACCAGGCCACTTGGGCGATCAACGTGGCCCCGCTGCCCGACCCGCCCACCGCTATTTCCGGCCCAGCCATTATCTGCCCCGGCAACTCGTATACCTATGAAGCAGTAGGGATTACTGCGAATAGTAACCTCCAATGGACAGTGCAAAATGGTCCCGCCGCGCCAGTCATTTATACCGGCAATCCGCTTAACATCACTTGGGCGACCAGCGGCCCCTACGGCTTGGCCGTTCGGCAGGTGGGTACTAACGGTTTGGGCTGTTTATCCGATAGCACCCGCCTAGAGGTAGTTGCGCTCAACCTTCCAATTATTGTGGGCGATAATGTAGTCTGCGAGGATGCGACGGCACAATATACCATCGCCAATTTGCAGGACATTGACATTCAGTGGATGACTACACCGACGGAAGCGGGGGCCATTGCCAATGGGCAAGGCTCCACGGAGGTGGAAATATTTTGGACGCAGGTGGGCAATCAACTGCTTTCGGCCAATGTCTGTGGTCAGATCGTTACTTTTCCGGTCAACGTACTGGCCCAGCCCAGCCCTATGGTGCAAGCTCCCACCAGTGTTTGTGTGGGGCAAACCAAGCCCGTGCAAACTTCCGGTTCGTACAGCACCTATTTGTGGCGGGACAAAAATGGCGCAACCTTGGCCACCTCGCCAACGACCAACCTCGGTGCTGGCAGCTACTCGGTGCAAGTAACCGATGCACAGGGTTGCGCAGGCACCTCGGAATTCACCATTGATGTGGCCCCCGATCCCAACCTGAATATCACGACCGCCGATTTTACCGGTTTTTGTCTTAATTCTAACTTTGTCACTATCAGCGCATTGGTCAACGCCGACGGGGATTTTCAATACCAGTGGTTCCAGAATGGTGCGCCAGTGGGTGGCAACACGCCTACCTACACCACTAACCAATACGGCCTGTACACCGCAATGGTGACCAATCAATATGGTTGCACTGCCTCGGATGGCCCGGTGACCATCACCAATGATTGCGGAGGCGGAGGTGGCATCCCTGGGCCAATGGCCCCCAATTGTCCGTCTG
>JAYUXG010000360.1:0-9600 GCA_043753125.1 Saprospirales bacterium
AACCCCAACGACGTGGCCTCGGTGGAAGTGCTGAAAGATGCCTCCGCCTGCGCCATTTATGGTTCGCGTGGCTCCAACGGGGTCATTCTCATCACCACCAAGAGCGGGAAAAAGCGCAATAATGCCGTGATTTCTTTGAGCAGCTACTATGGTATGCAGGATGTGACCAAGAAGATTAAGTTGATGAATGCCTCTCAATTTGCCCAAGCTTACAATGAACTCACGGCCACCCAATTCTACTCGGACTCGGCTATCGCGGCCTTTGGTGCGGGTACGGATTGGCAAGACGAAATATTCCGCACCGCCCCCATTGGCAATGTGCAAATCTCCGCCAATGGCGGTTCCGAGCGATTTTCCTACAACGCGAGTGCCAACTATTTCAACCAGTTCGGGGTGTTGGAAAACAGTGAATTTCAACGCATTACCGTGCGTCTGAATAACGAATTCCAGGTAAACAACTGGTTGACCCTTGGCAATAACCTGGCTTACTCCAACAGTAGCAGTCAATACGCGCCAGGTGGCGTGATCGGGTCTGCTTATCGGATGCCGCCCGTGTTCGGGCCTAAGGATGCGAACGGCAATTTTTCCGACCCGACCTCGCCCTTTGGCCTGGCCATTGCCAACCCGGCGGCCGACCTATTTTACAAAAGCAACTCGAACGGGCGTGCCGACCGTTTTTTCGGCACTATTTACGGCGATATAAAGCTGTTTAAATATTTCACCTTCCGCTCCAATTTTGGCTTCGACCTGGACAACACGCATAGCAAGAGCTTCGAGCCGATCTTCCAGGTATCGGCCTCCCAACTGAATAAGGACGACAAACTGACCATCGGTTACGGAGAAAAGCGCGACTGGATCTGGGAACAGACCCTGACCTTCAATCGTGAATGGAACCAACACCGCCTGACCGTACTCGGTGGCTACACCGCAGAAGAACGGCAGTTTGAGTTCCTGAATGCTGGTCGGCGCAACTTCCCCGGCAGTTCGGATGAAATACTCTACCTCAATGCCGGCAACGACACGACCCAGAGCAATTCCAATGGCGCTCAGGTGCGGGCCTTGGTGTCCTACTTGTTCCGGGCTAATTACACGTTGTCCGAACGTTACCTGCTGACCGCCTCCATGCGCGTGGACCAATCCTCCCAATTCGCGGCAGGCTACCGGACGGGCTATTTCCCCTCCGCCAGCATCGGCTGGAATGCTGGTCAGGAGGAGTTCATCGAAGACTTGAACGTATTTGATCGGCTAAAAATACGGGTGAGTTATGGCATCCTTGGTAATCAGAACAGTGCGGGTTTGTACCCCAGTTTAGGAGTCGTCAGCACGGGCTTGTACGCCATATTTGGCACCAATGAAAGCCTGAACCAAGGGGCTACGCTCCTCAGCCTCGCCAATCCCACCCTCATTTGGGAGACTGCCCGCCAGACGGATGTGGGCTTGGAACTTGGCTTATTCAGCAATCGGTTTAGTGCCGAGATCGATTGGTACAACCGCTATACCTACGACATCATTGCGCCCGTCAAAATTCCCGACTACGTGGGTTCGGCGGAAGACCCCACCGTGAATACCGCCCAAGTGCGCAACCAGGGCTGGGACATCACCCTGAATTGGCGGCAGGCCGGGCGTTTTGGCTGGAACGTGGGGGCTTTGCTGTCGCCGGTGAAAAACGAACTGATCAAATTGAACGATCAGAAAGCCGAGCAGTTTGGTGCCAACCTGCAGGGGGAATTTGCCACCCGTTCGGTACCAGGCGAGCCGATTGGTTCTTTTTATGGCTTCCGGGCGGCGGGCGTATTCCAGTCCGACGCAGAGGCGCAAGCCTCCCCGCGTCTGGGCAACGAGGGCGCGGGCGACCTGCGTTATCAGGACTTGAACGGGGACGGTAAACTGGACTTGCAAGACCGCATCAATCTGGGCAGCCCCATCCCGACCCTGACCTACGGCTTCAATGCGGGCATCGAGTTTCTGGGCTTCGACTTTGCCGCCGACCTGCTGGGCGTGACGGGCAACAAAGTCTATAACGCCAAGAAGACCTTTCGCTTTTCGGTCTATAACTGGGAAGAGTCCGTTTTTGAGGGCCGCTGGACTACCGAAAACCCAACAGGCACCAAACCTCGTATAACTAATGGTGGCCACAACTACCGCGTGAGCGATTACTACCTCGAAGACGGCAGCTTCATTCGGCTGCGCAGTGTACTTTTGGGCTATTCGCTGCCACTTCGCTGGATACAAGCTGCCAAGATCAGCAGATTTCGTATTTATGCGAGTGGTACCAATCTTTGGACCAGCCAGCAATACAGCGGTTATTCCCCGGAATTCTCCAATAGCAGCAACCCCTTCGAGGTCGGCCTGGATTTTATTAATTACCCGATCACTAAATCCTGGCAAGTGGGGTTGGATGTCACTTTTTAAGTAGTTGATAAAGGTTTATTAGAAAGTACACCACAGTTTTATCAACCCTCATCAACTACATTAATTTCAATCAATTAAATATTTCTGCCATGAAACATATATTTTTCACCATGCCTCGGCTCGCGCTGACCTCGGTGGTCGTACTGCTGGCCGTCACCGGCTGCCAAAAGGACTTTCTGGAGCGCAAACCCCTTGGGCAACTCACCTACGACACCTTTTTTGAAAATGCCGATCAGGCCGTTTTAGCCACCAATGCGGTCTATCAGAAATACCGGGAATTCGACTGCATCGCCCTGCCCTGGATCGGACTGACCGACATCATCAGCGACGATGCTGATAAAGGCTCTACACCCACCGATGCCTTGTACATGGTGGAATTGGACGAACTGTCTTTTGATGCGACCAACAGTGCTATGTCCAGCACTTGGAAAGGCCATTATAGTGCCATTGCGCGGGCCAACTTGGCCATCCAGCGTATTCCTGATGTGCAGATGGACGATGCCTTGAAAAGCCGCCTGATAGGCGAGGCCAAATTCCTGCGGGCGTATAGTTATTTCCTCTTGGTACAGTGGTTTGGCGACTTGCCGATTATCACCGCGCCCTTGACTGGGGAAGAGTATTATGCCCAAACCCGGCAACCCAAGTCGGCGGTGTATGACCAAATCGAACATGATTTGCTGGATGCCATTGCTGGCTTGCCAAACAAATCACAATATGGCCCCAAAGATTTGGGACGAGCCACCAAGGGGGCTGCCCAAGGGATGCTGGCTAAGTTGTACATGGTGAAAAAGGATTTTCCCAAAGCCGAGCAGTACTGTCTGGCGGTAATTGGCTCCGCAGAATACAGCCTATTGGCCAAATATTCAGACAACTTTTTGAGAGTAGGGGAGAATGGTCGCGAGTCCATTTTTGAAATCAATGCCGCTGCGCTATCCACCCCGGACGCGGCCGGCCCGGGTGCCACGCCGTATAACATGGTGCAGGGGGTGCGCGGTGTACCGAACCTCGGTTGGGGCTTCAATCGTCCATCGGATAACTTGGTATCCTCTTACGAAAATGGCGATCCGCGCCGCGAGGCCACGGTGATTTATGTCGGCGAGGTGCTGCCCGACGGCGTGACGCAGGTGAAGGACAACCCGGAGATCATCAATGAGCGTTTCAACCAGAAGGCCTGGGTGCCAGCCCACCCCGGTTTGCAAGACAATGGCCCGGGCAATATTCGCATATTGCGCTATGCCGACATCTTGTTGCTGGCCGCCGAGGCGTTGAACGAAAACGGTAAATCGAGCGAGGCACTGGTGCATCTCAACCAGGTACGCAAGCGCGCTCGTGGCAGCAGCACTCTGTTGCTGCCCGACCTGACTATCACCGACCAGGGCCAGTTGCGGGAAAAAATCTACCGCGAGCGCCGCTCCGAACTGGCGATGGAGCAGCACCGTTGGTTCGATTTGCAACGGTGGGGCAAGGCGAATGAGGCGATGACCGCCGTGGGCAAGAATTTCATCGCGGGCCGACACGAACTATTGCCCATCCCGCAGACGGAAGTGGACTTGACGGGTGGGAAGATTGGACAGAATAATGGGTATTGATCAATAGAAAGTCGTAACAAAAGCCCGGCAGCTATCCCGATAGAGAGGATGGCTGCCGTTTTTATTGGTATTTCCTTTTTAGATATTACAGATTCAAGTTTCAAATGCAACAGGATTTTTGGGGGAAGGAAGAATAAAAGGAGAGAAAAGCCGGACTAATTTTGGGTCGCCAAACTTAGAATTATGCCGCAGCTTTCCCCTTCGCAAAGATATGGAATCGAAGTTTTCAAACGCCTTAAATATGGAGTGAGCGAGATCAGCGAACACACCGGAATACCGAAGGAGTACGGTCAGCCGGGAATTGAAGAGAAATAGTGTTGGTGGCAGGTACGATGCGGAACGGGCGGCAAAACTGGCCGGTGTTCGCCGTCAGCGCGGGGCCTACAAACTCAAAGGCGAGTTGCTGCAAAGCGTGGAGGCGAGCCTGGCGAGAAAAGATAGCCCCGAACAAATCGAAGGCAGGCGCTGGGGTAAACTACAATCGCCCCTACCGCTGTTTAGCGATAGGGGCGATGAACTTTTAGCGTATGGCAAACCCCTTATTTCTCTTCGTAATTGAAGGGCAACACTTTGGCATCCTTCACTGTCGAGAGCGTCATCAATGTTTTCAAACGCTCTATTTCCTCGATCTGGCTGATGGTTTTAAACAGCAGCTGCTCATAGGTGGGGATATCGCGGCAAACGATCTTCATCAGAAAATCGGCCTCGCCGGTGATGATGTAGCATTCAGTCACCTCATCTATTTTAGCGATCTTCTCCAGGAAGTTGTTCAGGGCATTCTCCTTTTTCCAGGCCAGCGACACCAGCACAAAAGTCTTTACGTTCAGGCCCATTTGTTGCGGGTTCACCTGGGCATGGTAGCTCTGGATGATTTCGCTTTGCTCCAGTTTCTTCACGCGCTCCAACGTGGGGGCAGGCGACAGGCCAATCTTCTTGGAGAGATCAAGGTTCGTAATCTTGCTATTGTCCTGTAGAATTTTCAGGATTTTCAGGTCTATTTTGTCCAGTTTCTCTGACATGGTACGGTAGATCGTTTTGAAATTTTATTTGCTTTGGAAAAGTTGGCCGAAGGTAGGGTGATAAAAAATTATGTACAAGTGAAACGACGTTCAACCTCCGTATATTTTGTTAATAAAGAGTTTTAGTCAACACAGGACAGTTAAATAGTGGCCAACGGGGGTGAGAAACGGTTTTTAGCCAAAATATATTTGCTAAAACTACCTTGCTGCTGACTTAGCATGAAAAAAGGCTGAACCAGCGGACGTTGGGCAAAAAACTGCCAAACAAAACCTGCCGATTCAACCTTTTGGCCGTTCATTCCTCCATTTTGCTGCCCTTTTATAGGAATACGTAAGGAAGCACGGTTCAGTCTATGGGAAAATGCCCATCGAAATATAATCACTGGCAATCTTTTTCAGCGAACAGACAAAAGCGGCCGTGCGTACATCGGTCACGTCCGGGTGTTGCCTGAACGTCTCGCGAATCTGTTGGTAAGCGGTGATCATGGTATCCTCCAAACCGGAATTGACCAGCTCTACCTCCGTGCCGCCGCGTGTTAAAAAGTCACGCTCGCGCTCGCCGATGGTCTTGCCAGTAATCTCTTCTACCTTGTTCAAAATACCGCCGAAGGCATTGTGTTGAAAGCGGTTCTCCAGTCGCCCGAAACGGTGGTGCGATAGATTTTTGAGCCATTCGAAGTACGAGACCGTCACGCCGCCCGCATTGATGTAAAAGTCGGGGATAATCATGATGCCTTTTTTCAACAGAATTGGGTCGGCCTCGGCGGCCACCGGGCCGTTGGCGGCTTCGGCGATGATCTTGGCTCTGATGCGGTCGGCGTTGGCCAAGGTGATTTGGTTTTCGAGCGCGGCGGGCACCAGTATGTCGCATTCGAGTTCCAGCGCGGAGAGGTTGCTGGGCAGGGCAGTGGTGCCGGGAAAGCCCATGATGGAGCCAGTCTCCTGGCGGAAAGCCAGCAGTTTTTCTACATCGATGCCGTTCTCGCTATAGATAGAGCCTTCGCGCTCGGCCACCCCGATAATCTTTACATCGCCTTCGCGCTGGCTGATGAGCGCGGTATTGCTACCCACATTGCCGAGGCCCTGCACGACCATCGTCTTACCCGCCATGCCGGTGGTCAAGCCGATTTTTTGCATATCCTCCTCGTGGGAAACTATTTCGCGTAGTCCATAATATACACCGCGTCCGGTGGCTTCGGCGCGTCCCCGGATGCCGTTCTGGGTAACGGGCTTGCCGGTCACGCAGGCGATGGAGTCGATTTCGCCGTGGCGGAAGGCTTGGTAGGTGTCCATGATCCAGGCCATCTCGCGGGGACCAGTGCCGTAGTCGGGGGCTGGCACGTCGATGCCGGGGCCGATAAAGTTCTTTTTCACCAGCTCCGTGGTGTAGCGGCGGGTGATACTTTGCAGTTGATCGACGGTGTAGTTGGCCGGATTGATCTTGATACCGCCCTTGGCACCGCCAAAGGGTACGTCCACCAGGGCGCATTTGTACGACATCAGCGCAGCCAAAGCCATCACTTCATCCTGATCCACGCTTTCGGCGTAGCGAATACCGCCTTTCGTGGGCAGCCGGTGGTGGCTGTGCTGCACCCGATAGGCCTCGATCACTTGGTAGTCGTTACCGACCCGCACCGGAAAGCGGATTTGCAACACCAAGTTGCAAGCTTTGATTTGTTCCACCAATCCTTTCGGGATGTCGGTGAAGGCGGCGGCCTTGTCCACGTAGTTTTCTACGCTCTTAAAGAAACTAATTTGTCCACTCATTTTTGTCGTCCTTGAGTTGGTGCTCTAATTTGGTTAGCATACGCTCCAGCCGCACGAGATAGACGATGATGCCCAGAAAAATAAGCAGGATCACGCCGACCACGACGTTTATTTTGCCCGTCTCCCGCATGAAGTCGCCATTCTCATGTGCCAAAAGCGCGGGCAAAGATATTGTCTGCAACAAAATAATTGTCAGAAATTTTTGCATTTTAAAAAATTTCATCTTCTAAAAATTGTGAAAAGTTATCTTTTTTGTTGAAAATGGGAAAGGTGTTTTTTGGGTTTTACCACATAGCTCACATAAGAAAAAGTGTCGTAGTATGCTATGTGTTCTATATGCTCTAAGTGGTAAATATCAATCCAACCCCATAGCGTGGTCTTTCAACCGCTGATACCGAATCCGCAGCTGCGCTACCCAGAATCCCAACAACGTCCAGCCAATAATGCTCGGATAAAAGACCGCCCGCATCGTGTTATCCAAATCGCCGCTACCAAAGGCCGGATTGCCGGTGGCACCAGGGTGCAGGCTGGCGAACAACCGGGGCACTACATACAGCAGCGGAATAAGAGCGGCGAAAGCAAAAATGTTGTACACCGCGGACAACCGGGCGCCTTTTTCCGGTTCGTCAAAAGAGCGGCGCAGGATGAAATAGGCCAGATACACCAACAGGGCCACGGCGGTCATGAGTTGTTTGATATCGTTGCTCCAGGCCGCCCCCCAGGCGTATTGCGCCCAGAGCATCCCGGTGACCAAGCCCATGATGCCAAACAACAGCCCGATTTCGGCGTAAGCGGCGGCCTTGCGGTCAAAATCCAGCTTGGAAACCGGTTTCCCGGATTTTCTGGATGGGCTACCAGCACGGCCATCGTGCCGCAAGAACAGGATGCTCTGCCAGGCCGACGCGACGAACAAAAACATCAGCGCAAACCACATCGGGACGTGGAAATAGGTGTTGCGGATGCTTTCGTAGATGACGTTGCGGTAGGGAAAGGTGAAATCCGATTTCACGTGCAAGTCCTTCACCAGATCGGGCAGCCAACGCGGACCGTCCGCCAAGACCAGCGTACTGCTATCCTGCCGCACTTCCACCGCACCGGGTAAGAGTGAAATGCCGTCTGCGGGGTGATCCACAAAAGCGTTGAGCAAAGTGAAGGAAAGGCCATCGGGCAGCTTGTTTGGCACGTGAAAACCAACCTCCAAAGTAGTATCACTGATAATACGCACTGATTGGCCTGCCAGAGCGTGGGCCGAATCGTACTGTAGCCATACCCGAATCGAATCGGCTGGGCTGCGGCTATAGAACGAGTTGTAGCCATGTACCTGCAACGTGATTGTCTGGCCGGTCCGCGCCGTAGCGGGCTGCACATAAGTGATGCCGGGTTTCAAAGGTACCAGCATGCCGGCCGTGAGAGCGTAGAGCAGTAAAAGGACGGAGAGGGTTTTCCACCACATGAGGGTAATGTGCTAATTTGCTAATATGGCCAATGTGCTAGTGTGGCCAATATGATTAATGTAGGCAATAAGGTGAAGAGGTAAAATCCCGATTTTTCATTGTGGTATTATCTCTGTCCGCTCAAAGGTGCAGCAATGATGCCCGTAGTTGCTTCTAAAATGGCTGGTTTTATTCCAATGGCCAAAGCATCCATCGGCGTTCGCTTAACCAGTCAACCAATCTAATCAATCAACCTTTTATTCCAGCTGCCGGAGGAGCCACTCCCGCTCGGTCAGCACAGGGGCCTGGGCAATCTCTTGGCGCAAGAGTTGCGTTTTCTCGCGGTCATGGGGAGTATGTTGCAGCAGCTTACGCAGAAACCGAACGATGGCCAGGTAGTTATCGCGGTGATAACCCAATACTTTTTTGCGGCGCAGATAAATCTGAATACTGTCCAACTGGTTTTCCAGCGTGTCGGTTTCGCCGAGGGCATAGTAGATTTTGCAGAGCATGACTTTGGCGGCCAGATTCTGTAGCACATCGTCGTACTCCCGGCGCAACAGGTGCTGCATGGCTTGGCGATAATCTCCAGTATCGTAATAGTGGCGGGCGAGGTTGAAACTAAACGTTCCATCGCGGTGATTGTCCGGTAAAAAAGGCGCAAACTCGTGCAAAAACTGGTGTACCCAATCGAACTCCCGCAGCCGCAGCCCGGTGGCAGTAATGTTGTTGTAGGTCCAGCGGGACAGCACGCCATCTTCCAGCAGCGCACCATGTTGTAGGCCCGCTTGGTACAGATCGAATACCTCCCGGAAATACCGTTCCTCCGCCTGATTGATCCGGCGGATGCAAAAGTTGATGGCCATTAAATAAAGGTCGTGCATCTCGGACAAAGCGAATCGGGCAGCATGGGCCTGCAACAGGGCTTTCAATTGCTGAAAATGGTGATCGCTGTCCTCACCCAACTGGGCAAAATAACCGTGGTAATACACCGCCACGGCTGGTATGTCTAAATATCGATGGCCTTCCAAAAAGCGCAACACGCTGTCCAACAGCCCATTATCGTACTGTCGCTGTGACACGGCCTGATGGCTAAGTAGCAGACACCCGGTGCGCAGCTTCTCGCTGATAAAAGCCACATCTTGCGCGTCGGACAGTTCCTGCCCATTAAATGATTTGGCGCGGCCCTGCTGTTGCGACAGATAATACGCCTCCAAATGGAGTCGGTAGTCACTACGGTGGTGGTGCATTCCGCGTTGTGGATCGGCTGCTAATTGCTTGCGGGCGTAGCGCAGCATACCGGCTCCCGTCTCGGCCAAACGCAGGTGGCGCAGTCCCTCCACGGTGGCCAAGTGCCGGTCGTGCGGGCTTTGCTCCCAG
>JAYUXG010000361.1:0-9591 GCA_043753125.1 Saprospirales bacterium
TTGCTTTTTCTAACGAGATGAATTTCGTGGCTACCTTCACCGCCAGTAGTTGGTTTCCGGTACGCTGTGCCGGAATGAAAAGGGAACCCGGTGCGAATCCGGGGCAGTACCCGCTGCTGTAAGTTTCACGCCCGGTTTTGCCGGGCAGACGCGAAGTGTAAAAGCCACTGTGCCGCTCCTCGGCATGGGAAGGCGCACTCCGCAGAAACGAGCCAGAAGACCTGCCAGCCGCTATATTGTCACCGGGCTTCGGGAAGAAAGCCATGGTGCAGGCTGGATCTGCCGCGCGAGCGTGCACGTGATTGGACTGCCCATTTTTCCCCTTGCCTTTCATTTTCAATTTTTACACATTAAAAAATGAAAGTCAACATTCTCTGTACACTGCTGTTGAGCGGCATTTTCCTGTTTTTTTCCTGCAAAAAAGATCCTGTCCCCACCCCCACGCCGGGCCGTTACGAAAAAGGCGTGTTCGTGGTCAACGAAGGCCCTTTTGGCGGCACGGGCACCATTACCTGGCACGACCCGACAACGGGCGAGACCGTGCAGGACATCTTCGGCAAGGCCAATAACGGGGCGGCACTGGGCCAGTTCGTGCAGTCGCTGGCCTTCCACAACGGCAAGGGCTACGTGGTGATAAATGGTGCCAACCGCGTGGTAGTCGTGGATGCCGGTACATTTGAATACCTCGATACAATTGGTGGATTGACGTTGCCGCGCTTTTTTCAGCCCCTGGACAACGATTATGCCTACGTGAGCCAATGGGGTGCCAACGGTTTGAACGGCAGTGTGGCCAAAGTGGATTTGCGAACCAATAAGATCATCAAGACCATCCCGACCGGGGCCGGACCGGAAAAAATGCTGATCTCCAACGGGTTCCTGTGGGTGGCCAATTCTGGAGGTTTCGGCTTGGACTCTACCATTGCGCACATTTCGATTGGCACAGAAAATGGGTCGATCAGCGAGAGTATCCCCGGCCAGCGCAATCCGATCTGCCTGGCTAAAGCCGCTGGAGTGACTACCTATCCGTTTGTAGCCCTTTGCAAGGGTGATTACTTGGATGCAGCCTCCACTGGTTGGTTGACCAAAGCCGATAATCCCAATCTGGGCGGCACGGCTACAGTGCAGGGCGCGGACGACTTGGCAACTTCTCCCGACGGTTACACCTATTATTTCATCGGTGGTGGAGCGGTGTACTCTTACGATAATACGGGCTTGAAAAAACGTTTCGATCAAGCTGCCTATAGCTTGGCTTGTCATCCGGCAAGTGGCGAACTGTATTGCGGCAACGCCAAAAATTTCTCTTCCAACGGCGAAGTGGTTGTTCGTAAGCCAACCGGTGAGCAGATCAGCTCTTTTCCCGTAGGTATTGCACCGGGCGAGATTATAATCGTGGAGTAGTTGGTGTTCTGATGTTCTTAGTACCTCCGCTAAAACAGTATAAGTTGTTTTGGAGGCAATGGATTTTCATCGCCGTTCGCTCATTACTTCGCCTACTTTGTTGAGGGCCAACACCGTAATGCAGATCGCCAGTCCGGGCGGCAGGGCCAACCACCAAGTGTTCTGGGCCTCCCGGGCACTATGGAGCAGCATACCCCACGAGGTACCCGCCGTGCCGACACCGGAAAGCCCCAAAAAAGAAAGTGCGGCTTCCAGTAAGATGGCACTGGCTACGCCAAGAGCCGCTGCCGTATAGGCCGCATGGAGCGCATTGGGCAGGGCATGGCGCAGTGCCACGCCCAGTGCGGAGAGGCCTAGGGCGCGAGCGGCTACCACAAAATCCAGGGTGCGCACCCGTAGCAGTTCGGCCCGTACCAAAGTGGCGACGCTTGGCCAACTTAAAACGCCGATTAGCGCGACCATCAGCCAGATCGTTTGACTGCCATCCAACAGCCGGGCCACGATGAGCAGAAAAATGAATTTGGGCAAGGCGTCGAAGATTTCCGCGCCACGCATCACGAGCAGATCGGTGGGCAGGGTCACTGGTACGGACAGCCACCGTAGACGGCTGATCCACCTGCCCAGGACGTAGAAGATTAAGACAATAGTGACGAAAAGTACCCAGTCTTTGACCCATTGGCCTGAACTGGACACTTTGCTTGGTCCGGCCACGAAGGCATAAAACCAGGCCACCGGCAGCCCCAACAGCGTCGACAAGAGTTGGCCTCGCCGGACACGCAGACGGTCGTCGCCCCAAAAGCCGGCCAAGGTGCCCAGCAGCACCCCAATACACAAAGCGATGCCCATAGCCACCAAGCCGGTAAGCAGTGCCACCCGCGCACCGGCGATCATCCCAGCGGTCACGTCCCGACCTTGGTCATCCGTTCCTAACCAATGTCGAAAACGTCGGTCGCCTTGATCACTGGCCAGGGTGCCGGGTGGTCGCACGCCCATTATGCCATCGGGTACGCCGGGTGAAAACGGAACCGGTGCGAACAGCACGGCTTCATACCGCTGGTAACTACGCCATTGTTGGGTGAGCTCCAGCTGATCGGCGATCGGGTGACCATAGCGGCCCGCTGGCTTTGTCCATATTTCCCGCAGGCCGGGATAAAAAGCCTGGCCATCGATCCGGCAATAGAGCGGGCGGCCATTGGCGAGCACGTCGCGCAACACTGCCAGCAGCAGCAAGATGGAGAAGACCCAGAGGGCTGGCCGGAGGCGGCGGTCAATTTTCATGTGAAAAACGGTAATGCGTTTGCGAACCTTGCGAGGTTTCGTAAACGTAGCATTTATCTGGAATACGTTTACGAAATTTTTGAAGTTTTGCAAACAGCCTCTAAACAAACGGGAAAGTGATAGACTCTACTTCTTGTAAAGCGAGCACATCTGTCGCGTTTTGCGCAAAACCCAGCAAAAAACCACCGCCGCCAGCACCACATATTTTAAACGCCAGATCGGTACGCCCGAGGCTTTCTTGCCAGAGGTCGCGCAGCGTAGTGGGTACCATTGGGTGAAAGTGTTCGAACTGAAAGCGCGATACTTCGCAGAGGGCTGGCCAAAACTGGTCGGCCCGTGCTTGCAACCAGCCCTGCACCATTACCTCATGGGCGGGCAGTAGTTCGAGCTCCAGCCGCTTCCGCCAAGCGGGTTGTCGGCTTTGTTCCAAAAACCAATGCACCAGTGGCCCAGTTTGCCGTGGCAGCCGTGAATCCAGTAGGAATACGACCGGCGGTTCCGGCCAAATGGCCGCTTCCACTGGGGCAACTTCGGTCTTGTTGCGAATCAAAATAGTACGCCGTAGGTAACTGGTCAAAGGGTCTATGCCCGAGCTACTGCCATGAAAATAACTTTCCATTTGGGCAAAAATGTCCTTCAAATCGGACAGGGAAGTGGTCTTTTCGAGGGCATAGCGGTCGTACACGGCCGCGCACAGGGCACCCGAACTGCCCAGCCCATAGCCCATTGGTATGTTGGAATCAAAAGATATGCCCGCGTTTATATCTTGCCTAAAGGCCACCATATCAATATCTTGCAGCGCAAGCAAGGCCGGGCTTTCCACAAAATCCCGTAGGCTGGAAGCTGTTGGGGCGGGGTCGCACCAGGCCCAATTTCCTCCAAAGGCCGCTACGGGTACTGCCACGGCTGACGCGCCGAGCAGCAGGACGTGTTCGCCGAAGAGCAACAATTTGGCTGGATAAAGAGTGGAAAGAGGCATTTAGAATAGTGGCGCAAATGAGCAGATGATGCTAACGCAAGAGGGGACCTAAACTTTTCTAAGCTCTTTCCACCCCTATTTCAGTTCTTTCAGCATCAACTTAGCCACTTTTGGGTCCACATGGACGGTGTCGTGTTCAGAGTCCAATTTGATACGCCATTTTTGAAAAGTTGCAGCACCCAAAATCGCTTCCTCGGAGAGATTAGGCACCACCATAAATTCGTCCGACAGCATAATATCATCAATAAAAAAATCCAGTCGAATGGCATATTTTATTTCTATAAAGGTGCCTTCACTGGCCGTGGCGGCCAGTTTGGGACGACGGAGTTTTTCTTTTAAGGCCAACCCTTCGACGAAATCAGGATTGATGCAGGAGAAAGTGTCCCCACTGTCGAACAGCGTGTAGAGCGTTTTCTCTCCTTGGGAGCCTTCGTAGCGGAGGGGCAGTCTAATAATGGACATGGTGCGAACTGTTGGAAATAATAGCGAAGATAACTAATTTTCTCCAAAACAATTACCCAGAGCGGACTTGGCCTAAAAGCAAAGGCTACCTCCGAACATTCCCTACCTTTGCGCTGTTTTTTGCCTTCTTTACTGTTCACCCATTCCCGCAACCTTCTCCTCTCATTCTTCATGAGTCAATTTCCGCATCCTGACCGCTTTGCCAGTCGGCACATAGGCCCCAGCGAAAGTGATACCCAGGCCATGCTCCAAGTGTTGAAAGTGCAATCGCTGGACGAGCTCATCGCCCAGACTGTACCAGACAATATTCGGCTGAAGAAGCCGCTCGATCTGCCGTCCGCGCTATCCGAGTTTGAATATTTGCAAGCGTTGAAAAAAACGGCCGCTTTGAACCGCGTGGCCCGCAACTACATTGGTATGGGCTACTATGGCACCATTACGCCCTCGGTGATTGCCCGCAATGTGTTCCAAAACCCCGGTTGGTACACCCAATACACGCCCTATCAGGCAGAAATCGCGCAAGGCCGCCTGGAGAGCCTGCTCAATTTCCAGACGATGGTCAGCGACCTGACCGGCCTGCCCATTGCCAATGCCAGCCTGCTGGACGAGGCCACTTCCGCTGCCGAGGCGATGCACATGTTCTATGCTGAAAAAAACAGACGCGCCAAAGCGGGAGCAGAAGCTAACGAGTTTTTCGTCTCCAATAAAGTGTTTCCTCAGACGATTGACGTACTGAAAACGCGGGCTTTGCCGCATGGCATCCAACTGGTCATCGGTGATTGGAAGGATTATAATTTTTCCGGAAAAACTTTTGGTGTACTGTTGCAATACCCTGATAAAGAGGGCAATGTGGAGGATTATTGTGCCTTCGTGGAGCAGGCCAAAGCCAGTATGGCCTACGTCGCAGTGGCTGCCGATATCCTGGCCCTAGCCTTGCTAAAACCACCCGGCGAATGGGGCGCGGACGTAGCAGTGGGCCTCACCCAGCGCTTCGGCGTACCGATGGGCTACGGTGGCCCACACGCCGCCTACTTCGCCTGCTCCGATGAATTCAAACGCCAAATACCAGGCCGCATCATCGGCGTATCGGTGGACCGGCACGGCAACCGTGCCCTGCGCATGGCCCTGCAAACGCGCGAACAGCACATCCGCCGCGAAAAGGCGACTTCCAATATTTGTACGGCACAGGCCCTGTTGTCCAATATGGCGGCGATGTACGCCGTCTATCATGGTCCGGCGGGCATTCGCGGCATAGCTGAACGAACCCACGCCATAGCCCATAGCGTGGCCACGGCTTTGGATAGAGCAGGTTTTAAAGTAGTTCACGATTATCTTTTTGATACGGTACGGATTAAAATGTCGGCAGATCAGCTGAGTAGGGTCCGGAGACAGGCCGAGGGGGTTGGCGTCAACTTCTTCTATGAAAAAGACGCTCTGCAAATCACGTTTGACGAAACTACCACGGACGAGGATTTGACTTATATCGCTGGCATATTTGACGTACCGCTCATCGTGCGGGCTGCTAATGGTTCCTTACCCCCCGCCCTGATTCGCGAAACACCTTACCTGACGCATCCGGTTTTTAATTCCTACCATACCGAAAGCGACATGATGCGCTATGTCAAGCGGTTGGAAAACAAAGACTTGTCGCTGACGCACTCCATGATCGCGCTGGGTTCCTGTACCATGAAACTCAATGCGGCCACCCAGTTGATTCCAGTGAGTTGGGAGAGTTTTGCCAATATTCATCCTTTTGCTCCCACCGACCAGACGCAGGGCTATGCCCAAATCATCAGCGAGTTGGAGCAATATCTATGTACCATCACCGGCTTTGAGGCTTGTTCGCTACAGCCCAACTCCGGGGCGCAGGGCGAATACGCAGGCCTGATGGCCATCCGTGCCTACCACTTGGCGCGGGGTGATGACCACCGCAATGTGGCCCTCATTCCATCGTCGGCGCACGGCACCAACCCGGCCAGTGCGGTTATGGCGGGTATGGAGGTGTTCGTGGTGGCCTGCGATGAACGGGGCAATATCGAACTAACTGACTTACACGCCAAAGCCGAAAAGTACGCCGCCAACTTGGCCTGTCTGATGGTCACTTATCCAAGTACGCACGGGGTATTCGAGACGGCGATTACCGAGATCTGCGCCACCATCCACCAGCACGGCGGCAAGGTCTACATGGACGGGGCCAACATGAATGCCCAAGTCGGCGTGACCAGCCCGGCAGTCATCGGCGCAGATGTGTGCCACCTGAACCTGCACAAAACCTTCGCTATTCCGCACGGTGGCGGCGGCCCCGGCATGGGACCAATCTGCTGCAACGCCAGCCTCGCCCCCTACCTGCCCAACCACGTGCTCATACCCGCATTGGCCGAAGGCATACCCGGCACCACGGCAGTGAGTGCTGCGCCTTGGGGCAGTGCCAGCATCCTGCTGATTTCGTATGCGTATATTAAAATGCTGGGCAAAGACGGGGTAACGGATGCCACTAAATATGCCATCTTGAATGCCAATTATATCAAAGCCCGCTTGGAAGAGGCCTACCCGGTGTTGTACACGGGAACAAAAGGCCGTGCGGCACACGAACTAATCTTAGACCTACGCCCATTCAAAAGCCTGGTGAGTGCCGAAGATGTAGCCAAGCGCCTGATGGACTACGGTTTCCACGCGCCGACGCTATCGTTCCCAGTGGCCGGCACCATTATGATCGAACCAACAGAAAGCGAAAGCAAAGCAGAACTCGATCGCTTCTGCGACGCACTGCTGGCCATTCGACAGGAGATAGATGCCATCGCCGCTGGCGAATTTGAGCCAAACGACAACCCGTTGCACAATGCGCCGCACACCTGCGAGGTGGTGACCGCCGATGAATGGCCCTATAAATACAGCCGGGAAAAAGCGGCTTACCCACTGCCGTACCTGCGCCAGGGCTTCAAATTCTGGGCATCGGTGGGCCGGGTAGATCAGGCCTTTGGCGACCGCAATTTGATCTGTACCTGCCCGCCGATAGAGGCCTATCAAGAGGCGTAGATAGGCGACGATTGGCTTAGCCAATAACCATTTGGTGAATAGAAGTAAAAATATGTCAAAGAAAAGTGAAGAGGGGCAAAGCACAGATGACTTTTTGGGCGACTTACGTTAAAAGAGCAAAAGAAAAGTTCCGCGAGCCATCCAACTGCGGAGAAAGAATTCCGCCGATGGCTTTTATCCCATCCTGAAGCCGTTTTGCCCCTTTTTACCCAAACCGATCAGTGGCCCCAAGGCCGACCGTATTAATCGATTGTTTTTTTAGTCCTGATTACCGATTTTAACTTTGCATTGTTTGTGGCCACTCCTGTTACGGGGTGGCTTTTTTCACTTCAGGTTGACCATTGCCAACCATTTTAAAATCCCTTTTCACAAGGCAATTGCCATCCGAATATCGGCGCGTGCGTAAGGCGTTTGGTTCAGCGTAACCTCTTGAAAGCCGAGGCGTTGATACAGGGCCAGCGCGGTGGCCAAGCGTCGGTTCGACTCCAGAAAAACTTCCCTTGCTCCCTGTTTTCGTGCCCAGTCCAGTGCTGCTTCACCGAGCCGCTTGCCAATTTGACGACCTTGGAAGGACTCATCCACCGCCATCTTGGCGAGTTCAAACACGCCATCTCCGGCCCGTACCATTGCCACCGTACCTACGACCTGTCCTTCTGTTTCGGCCAGCAAAATCTGCCCGCCATCGTGCAGAATGTGGTGATCCGGGTCGTCCAGTTGTTCCAGATCATGGGTTTCCACGGTGAAATACCGGGCAATCCAGGCTACGTTGAGCCGTTTGAAATCAGGTTGGTATTGTGCTTGGTAGGGGATAATCTGTAGGTCACTCATACTGCCGGAGTTTTACCAAATTTTGTGCAAACATCGGCATTAAAGTAGTAGGACATTAAAAATTGGACACTAGACTTTTGACTGAAGCGTTGATTTCCCCGTCTAATGTCTATTATCAAATGTCTAATAATTTCGTCCAACAACTTACAGATATTAACCTTCTCCACAAATTACTGCCTCACTACCTTGCCGCTACGCGTCACCGTACCCGCCTGTACCCGCCAACCGTACAGGCCCGCCTGCGGAAAAACGGTGGCGGGCAGCTCGATCATTTGAGTACCCGCACCCAGCGACAGCGTGTTTTGCAGCAACAGTCGTCCCGTCAAGTCCACTATTTCCACCGTGACCGTCTCGGCCTGCGCCAATCGGAGGGGTATGCGCACGCCCGCTGCGGTAGGATTGGGCTGTAGGGCGAAAATGGCATTTTCCGCCCCCACCAAAGGCGTGGCAGGAACGAACCGCAGTTGCAACCCGACCGGGTTTTCGGCATTAGGATAGGCTTCGGGGCGCAAGGTATGCCCGGCGGGATCGGCCAATGCCAGGGCTTCGCGGAGCCGTACCGGGGCCAGCGTCCGCAGCCGGATGGTGAGCAGGTCGTCGCTTGGCAGCAAGACAGTGGGTTGCCCCCCTGACCAGCTCAGGTTGATTTGTCCATTTAAAAAGGCTTGGTCATCACTGGACCAGTTGGGCAGAATGTGTGAGGTAATTTGTTCAATTTCAATGTTTTGTGCATCAAACAACAAACTGCCCTGCCAGCCCAACCAGGTACTGGCATCGGCCAAGCGTAGGGGAACATCTACCACGCTGCCCGCCGACAATTCCAGGTCGGGCAACAACAACGTGGCCAGAGTGCGCTCTTCCGCTGGCGGTGCCACATTGGTCAGCGCACTGCAATTCACGTCCCCGACCTTGATGCCGTAGAAATCGGGGCCAATAGTGTTGGCCAAAATATCCCCCCAGGAACGGCCTTCGGGAAACGAAAACTGAAAAGGGTTGGCAGGATTGGGGAAAGTGAAACCAGCGTCTACAAACCGCCAGGACGTGTTGTCCGGCAATTTGGGGTAAATACCCAGGATCAATTTTCGCAGTTCTACAATGTCGGAGGCCGTGATGGAACCACTGTGATTGGCATCGGCAGCGATCACTTTGTACGGCGAATCCAGGGATTGTATACCGAGGATGTGCCGGGAGATAAGCACCAGATCAAAGGTGCTGACGCCGTTGAGCGGATTGTCGTCTTTCAGCGCAAAAAAAGTAGTGTTTACCGAGACTGGCTGTGGCACGGCCAACAACAGGCAACCACTGGTGTCGGTCGTCGCAATGCCAAAGACCGGGACCGGCGGCAGGTCAGGATTGCTGCCCTGTACTGCATAAGTGGCCTCCTCCACTCCTTGCCCACTGCAAAAGTGCTGCACGCAGACTTCAGAGATGGTAGGCAGTGGCGGTCCGCACACGGAGGCACTATCCTGCAATACCTCGACCAGCTGGGCCTGCGGCTCGGCACCGAACTAGACCTGCTGGAGCGCATGGCCTATGACCAGTCCGTGCGCCTGCGTGTTGGTGACCGGGAGCTGGTCTTGAGCGAAAAAGTCAGTCGCCATTTATACGTC
>JAYUXG010000362.1:0-3953 GCA_043753125.1 Saprospirales bacterium
CTCCGGGGACTTATTTGTACCAACGGCCGATGGGAGCAGTTCTGGAAGCATTTTGATAAAAATGGCTTATAAAATTACATCAGATTGGAGCCGCACCCTTGGAAGACTATCTTAAAAAAGAAGCTAAATTATATAATGACAAAGCAATTAGTTATATACGAGATATCGAGATTGAATTTAAAAAAGATTTCAAAGAAAGACTTGAAGAGTGCTATGGGAAAAAATGGTTTGAGAAAGGACTACCACCAAAAATTTCAGACAAAGCAACAGTAGATGCATTAGCTAAAAATAGGGAGTTAGACGACGATGAAGAAGAAGTTGAACCGTGGGATTGTCTAACAATTATTGCTTATAGAGAAATATCTCTAAAGAACTGGCAAAATATTTTTGAGAAAGAATATACCAAACCTGGGGAGGAAAAAATTAGCGGAGGGAAAGAAGAAAAAACAAAATGGATGGTAAAACTCGAAAGAATAAGAAATCAGAACTTTCATTCATATTCAGTAACGGAAGAAGAGCTTGGGTTCTTAGAAGAGTTGCACGACTGGATATACAAGAAAGAAATAAGAAACAAATATCAAACTGAATAAAAACTGGCTATAATAGTGTTTTATCGCAAGAGATGATGTGAACTATCGAAGAACTGTACTTTACATATTTTGGTGCAAGTTGACGATGAGGCACTTGCAAGTTCCTACCTTCGACAAGCCCCACATTTACCACAAAACCCAAAAAACAACCCTTGAAAAACACTTTTTGAAAACAAGCCAAACTGGAACCAGGGCACCAACCAGCCCAACCAACTAAAAAAGCCGCCGTGTCTTCCACGGCGGCTTTTTTAGTGAAAAGTCTTATTTTTTAAGGCAGGACGGACTCCCACCATCTACTATTCCACTCTATACAGTTAACGTCGGCTTACCGCCCATCCATCACCCGCCGCATTGTCGCCCCGATCTGCGCGGGCGACTCCACCACCGTAATACCATGCTCGGCAAGAATACGCATTTTGGCCGCCGCCGTATCTTCGTCCCCGCCCACAATGGCACCGGCGTGGCCCATTTTGCGGCCTTTCGGAGCGGTCTGGCCAGCGATGAAGCCCACCACGGGTTTTTTATTGCCGTTGGCCTTGATCCAGCGGGCGGCTTCGGCTTCGAGGCCCCCGCCGATCTCGCCGATCATCACGATGCCCTCGGTTTCCGGGTCATTCATAAAGAGCTCAATGGCTTCGCGAGTGCTAGTGCCGATGATCGGGTCGCCACCGATGCCGATGGCGGTGGTGATGCCCAGCCCCGCCTTGGCGATCTGGTCGGCGGCCTCATAGGTCAGCGTGCCGGACTTGGAGACCAGCCCGATGGGGCCGCGCTTGAACACAAAGCCCGGCATGATGCCCACTTTGGCCTCGTCCGGCGTAATGATACCGGGGCAGTTCGGCCCGATCAGGCGGCAGTTTTTGCCCGCCAAATACGCCTTGACCCGGATCATCTCCTGGATGGGAATGCCCTCGGTAATGGCCACGATCACTTTGATGCCCGATGAGGCCGCTTCCACGATGGCATCGGCGGCAAAGGCGGGCGGCACGAAAATAATGCTGGTATCGGCCCCGGCAAGTCGCACGGCGTCTTCCACGGTGTTGAACACCGGACGCTCCAAATGGGTCTGTCCGCCCTTACCCGGCGTGACCCCACCCACTACATTGGTCTTATAGGCGATCATTTGCTCGGCGTGAAAAGTGCCTTCTTTGCCCGTGAATCCCTGGACGATGATGCGGGAATTTTTATTGACTAAAATCGACATCTATTAATTATGAATTATTAATGATGAATTATTTGGTGGTACTGGTCATGCTGCTTTTTATTGTCAGTTATTACAGTAATGCCTACTTTTCTTTAATAATGTACACATCTTCATTCCGCTGCTTCATGAAATAATGTTCGCGGGCAAACTTCTCCTTGGTCACCTCAAAATCTTCGGCCTCTTCGCGGGCATCCTTGATCTTGGTCTCGTAGTAAGCGCGATCGGCCTCCAGTCGCTGTTGAGCGCGGTGCAGCCGCCACTGCGTCCAGAAGCTATGCCGGTCCAGGAAAGTGAGGAGGAACAGAAAAGCGACCAACGTGAGGTAGTAGCGGTTCTGTAGTGGGGGTGGAAGTTTTTGCCAAAGCGATTGCCAGGGATTGGATGGAAGGGCCATGGGTGCTAAGTTTGACGTGAAGTAGGTGGTAAAGAGGAGTAGCGCAAGGCCAGCTATACTTTTTCTCTTTGCCGATAGGTCGCCCAAAAGTAGATGGATTTTGTCAATAGTCTTGTCTTTATGCCCAACACAGCACTGTCTTGCACAAACCAACTAATAAACGACCACAGTATCCTAAATGCTTTTCTCAACCCTCTCAACTATTTATTCCCCCCAATGCTCAATAATCACGGTCAGGCGGTCGAATATATCCTCCATACTTCCTATCCCGTTGATGGTATGGCTTTTTTCCCGCCGGTGATAGTAGTCGAAGACGGGCGTGGTCTCGCTCTTATACACCCCGATGCGGTTGCGGATAATAGTGTCGTCGCTGTCGTCGGGCCGACCAGAAGTGGAACCGCGCAACCGGATGCGTTGCACGATCTCCTCGTCGTCCACGTGCAGAGCAATCAGCCCCGACACCTCCGTACCCAGCTCGGTGAGTAGTTCATCGAGTGCTTCGGCCTGGGGGATGGTCCGTGGAAAGCCATCAAAAATGAAGCCTTGGGCATCGGGATGGGCCTCCACCTTGTTGCGTAGCATCCCGATAGTAATACTGTCCGGCACGAGCTCGCCCTTAGCGATGTAGGCTTTTGCCTTCGTACCGAGCGGCGTGTCGTGGCCCATTTCATAGCGGAAGAGGTCGCCGGTGCTGAGGTGCACCAGGTGGTACTTGTCCGCGAGTTTGGTCGCTTGCGTGCCCTTGCCCGAACCGGGCGGGCCAAAAAGGATGAGATTGATCATTCGTTGTCAGCTGTGCTTTGATGCGGCAGTGGGCCTTCCTACCGAATGGCAAAGTTAGAAAGTCGGTTGCCTTTCGCTGCCTTTTTCGGACCTGTTTTTAAAAGACCTCGTTTTGCACAAAAACTGTCCTTTTTTCGGAATCAAATTTTTGAAAAAAAAGACTGGCCAAATAAAATGTGTTTTTGAGAAATAACGAGGGAACGGTCTTAAAAGTCAGTGAAGCGGTAGCGGGTGCCATAACTGCTGATCCAATCGAACAATCGCCAGGCATCGGCTGCTTGGAAGAGCTCGGTGCCACTGCCCAGCGTGGCGGCGGTGCCACAGGCCACGCCCAGTTGGGCCATCTCGCGCAAGGGTTTGCCCTGCTCCAATGCCCAGACCATGCCGGCGACCATGCTATCGCCCGCGCCTACAGTGGTCTGCTTTTTCACCATCGGGGCCGGGATGTGCTCAAATCCATCGCTGGTCACCAGCAGGGCGCCCTGCGCGCCCAGCGAGGCCACCACTACTTCGCACTTGCCCTCGTGGATGATTTTTAGGGCTGCATCGTCCACCTCGTTCATTTCCAAGTGGTCCGCCCCGGCCAGGGCACTGAGCTCGATCAAGTTGGGCTTAAGTAGAAAAACCCCCTCGCCAGCGGCGGCTTGCAGGGCGGGGCCAGAAGTATCCAGGATCAGCTTGGCCCCCATTTGTTTGGCCAGCAGGGCTACCTTTTGGAAATAATCATCCGGCAGGCCCGGCGGCAGGCTGCCACTCACCACCAACCAGGTCGGCTGTAGTTTTTTGACCATTTCCAGGCACTGGTCGGCCTGCGCTTCGGTTATTTCCCCACCCGCCACCGTAAAGCGATACTGGTAGTTGGAGTGCTCCTCCGTCACCGAAAAACTTTCGCGGGTCTCACTCAACACTGCCAGCGTCCGGGTGTCGACACCGGCCTTTTCTATCAATTCGCGGAGCAACCGGCCGTTAATGCCGCCTACCG
>JAYUXG010000363.1:0-3926 GCA_043753125.1 Saprospirales bacterium
AACGAACAGGATGGCCGACAGGCCGAAAGCAGCATTTTTCATAAAATAAAGATTGAAAGTTGAGATAAAAACGGGTTCTGGATTGTCATCACCAAGCAGTGATATGACGCATAAATGACCTGCTTAGGGTATTTATTGCGGCGTTAACGGGACGGAAACGCACCTTAAGTTTTATTTAAGGGTTGGCAAGTGAAAAGGGCGCTGTAACTTCGCTCAACTAATCCGTCCTACATCAACTTTGGTTGATCCCGTCATCTCCTGTCTACGGTTTTACCAGTCCAAATTCTCTTCATATTTCAACCGTTGATGATGCGCTTTAAACATTGTACGCTCTCCATTCTCTTTCTGCTTTGCTGTTCTTCCATGCTTTCGGCCCAAAAACTGGCTTTAAAAGTTGGGATGAATGTGGGTGCCTCCAAGCTGTACCACGACATAGACTATCGGAGCACCGTTGTCAACAATCTATATGACTATGTCAGGGAGTTGTTTGAACAGGAAGGGATTGACTACACGTGGGAGCAGTATGCACGGGCCAACAAGTTGAACAGTTCTTTTTTGCAACCCCGTTTTGGTTTCTCAGCACATCTAAGCTACGCCAACTGGCCAGCATTTGCGATATTTGACGGCATGAGCTCCTCTTCGAGCTATGAAAAAATGGCCTACAGTGTTACCGTCGGCATGGGCAAGGACTTCCCCATTGGCGACAACACTGGCCTATTCCTCACCGCATTAGGCGGCTACAAGTTTGTGCTGATAGACAAGGGCTTCGGTGCCAAGACGCTCGTGAATGGCGTGGGCGACCGCTCGTTGCGCCAAAATTTGCAAACCGTTTTTGACCCTCAGCAGCCGCTCGGCAGTAACAAGGGGAACCTTTTTGCTTTGCGATTGGGCCTCGGCAGGAACTTTGGTGAGGCGGGGAATATGTCCGCAGGCGTGGAAGGCTACGGCGAACTCGATCTCACCGACCGGATCAAACGGAATACCCGGATGACCAATGTAGGGGCGCACATCTATATGCGATTCAAGATTTTTGGAAATCGCGCGGCAGAGTATATGCCCAACCCGCAGGCGGCTGGTAGAAATTAAGCTACCCTCCCCTCTTATTTTCGCTCGCTGGGTTTTGGCAATTGCATATTTATTTTTTCCAATCTTTCCACCAGTGTTTTGGCAATGAAATAGTCGCGGTACCAGCGATTGTCCACCGGGCAGATGTGCCAGGGGATGATGCTCTCGTTGATGGCGTACTCATAAGCAGCCATGTATTGGTCCCACAGCTTGCGCTCTTCCCAGTCGGCGTCGTTATGCTTCCAAAACTTGGTCGGGTCGTCCAGGCGTTGCTGGAGCTGAATTTCCTGTTCCTCTTTCGAAATGTGCATATAGAACTTGAAGATCAGGGTGTTTGCATCGAAAGTGAGCAACTCCTCGAAGGCGTTGATGGCCTGCATCCGCTTATCCACGCGGGCCTGGTCAATCCAGCCGTGTACACGCTGGACAAGGATATCCTCGTAGTGGCTGCGGTTGAAAATGGTTAGCCCACCCTTTTGCGGCACCACTTTGTGTACGCGCCACAGGAAATCATGGGCAAATTCCTCCTCGGTCGGTTTCTTGAACGATTCCAGATGAAGCGCGGCCACGGTGCAGTCAGCGAATACGGTGCGCACTGCCCCGTCCTTACCACTGCCGTCCATGCCCTGTAGTACCACCAGCACCGAGTACTTGCCCTCTGCGTACATGGTGCGTTGCAGCTCGCCGAGCCGTTCCACGAGTCGGGCGGTTGCTGCTTTGGTATCCGCCTTTTTCAGATCTGGGGGGGCCTCGGTGGAAAAGGCGGAGAGTTGAATCAAGTTTGTTTTAGACATAAAAATTAAAGAATTATAAATTATAAATGCTTCTTAGTGCATCTTCGCTCGCTTGGCCATCCAGGTTTGCAAAATAGGATAGAAACCCTGATTGATATCGGCTTCGACGAAATCGATTTTGTACTGCAAACAGCGCATCCGCAGCTGGTCAGTGAAAGCCGTGACTTGTTTGACATAGAATTCCTTGACCTGATTGGGTTGTAGGCGCACCTCTTCGCCGTTTTCCATGTCCACAAAAACATAAGGCCGATTCTCAAACTCAAAATCCAGTTCCTTCTTCTTGTCGGTGACGTGGAACAGCACCACTTCGTGCTTGGCGTGGCGCAGGTGCTGTAGCGCGGCGAACACTGCTTCGGCTTGCTCCGGACGCTCCATCACGTCAGTAAACACCACCACCAGCGACCGGCGGTGGATGGCATCGGCTACTTGGTGCAGGCTTTTGGCAAGATCGGTAGGCCGGTTCAGTTGGGGGTTTTCGATGCGCTCGCTGAGTTGGGCAAGCAGCCGACGATAATGCACTGTGCTGGATTTGGCATGCGTGTTTACCCGGACATCGTCGTCGAACAGGGTGAGGCCGTAAGCGTCGCGCTGTTTGCGCAGCGCGTTCATCAGCACGGCAGCGGACTGTGCGGCAAAACAGAACTTGTTGAGGTACTTGTACTTATCGGGCAGTTTGTCGTCCCACGGGTAGTACATCGTGGAGGAGGCATCCAATACGATCTGGCAGCGCAGGTTGGTTTCCTCTTCAAATTTTTTGACGAACAGCTTGTCCGTGCGGCCATACACCTTCCAGTCGATGTTGCGGGTGCTTTCTCCGGCATTGTACAGCCGATGCTCGGCAAACTCGACCGAAAAACCGTGGAAAGGGCTGCGGTGCAGGCCCACGATGAAACCCTCCACTACCTGTTGGGCCAGCAGCTCGAGGTTGCTGCCGAGGGCGCGGATATCTTGGTTATCTAATATTGGCGACATAAATTAAATAGGCAAAATTGCAAATGGAACACAGTGACATTCCGATTTTTATCGGGGAGGCAAACCGGCAATGCAAAGCAACCAGTTATACAAAATTGTTTAAAAAAAATGGAGCGCGCGAAATTTGTTTCGTATTTAAAAAAGGCAGAAAGGGGTGGCGAAGATAAGGTGTTTCCACGGGTGCATTCCAAATCTTTGCCTTTCCTCTTACGGCCCTGAGTGACCAGCGGCCCGATTAAGACAAGAGGTTGATTATCAGCACCGCAACAATTCTATTGTTGTGCTGCATTTGCTGCTTGCTTTCTACCGCTTATAGATTCGCGCAATTAGGTTGTCCATCACGTAGATCTTCACCTGTGCGAAGAACACGTCCAGCATCTCCAAATGGCGATGGTACAAGAAGGTTAGCACAACGGTGAGGCCCAAGGCGACCAATGTGGCATCAAAAGCACTGTACAGGGCATTGCTGACCTCGGTGATGTCGCCGGTCTGTTGGAAATTCTTGACCAAACGCAGCGAAGAGGTGAGTTCGATGATGGTGCCGATAAAACCCAGCATGGGTACGGTCTGGATGATGTAACGCACGGTTTCCAGCTGGCCTTCCTGTTCTTTCAGGCCCGCATCCAGATGCCCGTCCAAGGCTTGCATGGTATCGGGCTTTGTTGCATGAATACTAGTAAAAAATAGATTTTCCCCTTCCCGATTTTAAGTCATGCGACTTTTACGGATTGTGTGGATGCGACTTGAATAAAACGGTTAAGCACTGCCGATTTAACGGCAGCCTCTGTTTGTTGATTTTCGGTTTTTCGAGCGTACATTTTTTCACCAAGGATGGTTTTCCAGCGGAAAAACACATTCTCGCTGATGCTTCGTCGGTGGTATCCGGCTTCGATTTTCCACCCTTTTCGGTTGGCTTCCAGGCCACCTTCATCGATTTTCTGCAAGGCCTGGTTTCGGGGATGCTCACCGATTTGGTCGTTCACATCGCCCCAGTACACGGCATTTTCGCGCGGTGGGATAATGGGCTCTATGCTTTTTTCGATCAATATCTCCCAGCATTCCGTGGTATCGCAGGCCCCTTTTGGCGGCGACAGA
>JAYUXG010000364.1:0-9521 GCA_043753125.1 Saprospirales bacterium
GAACCCTCGCGGATGCCTTCGGGCGAACCCATGAGCACGACCCCCACGTTGTCCTCTTCGAGGTTCAACACGATGGCGCGCACGCCGTTTTCAAATTCGACCAGCTCGCCGGATTGGGCGCGGTTAAGGCCGTACACGCGGGCGATACCGTCGCCCACTTGCAGCACCGTACCTACTTCTTCGAGATTGGTTTCAGCCCCGAAGCCGGACAGTTGCTGTTTCAATATCGCGGAGATTTCTTCCGGTCTGACGTCTGCCATTGCTATAAATTATGAATGATGAATGATTTTGATTGGAAGGGGCATTTGAAATATAACGAATGAATTACAGAGCGTGTGTTTTTAGCACGTTGGCCAATAATTCATCATTTATAATTCATAATTATTTTTAAAACTCTTTGACGTAGAGGTTCTTGGTAAATTGGGTTTTCAGCACTTCCAGTTTATGGGCCACGCTGGCATCGTAGCGTTTGTTGTCGAACTCCAGGATGAAGCCGCCGATTAAATCAGGATTTATCTTGGTGGTGATGTCCAGATGCTCGGAAGTTACGCCGCTGGCCAGCAGTTTTTTGCGCAGATCGGCCATTACCGCTTCGCTCAAAGGAGCGGCGGAAGTAATAGTAACCGACGTAATCTTCTGCGACACTTTATATTGCAAAGCAAACTCGGCAGTGATTTCTGGCAAGTAACCTTCGCGGCCTTTGTTCACCAACAAGCGCAGGTAGAGCATGGTCAACTTATCCAGTTTGCCTTTGAACAGGGCATCCAGTGCCGCGATTTTCTTGTCGGCGTGGATGATCGGGTTTTTCAGGAAAAGGTACAGGTCGCGGTTCTGGGCCGCTGTATGCAGGGTCTGCATATCAGCCTGCACCTGCTCCAGGCTGCCCTGTTCTGCGGCCAGTTCCATGAGTGATTTGGCGTACCGGGTGGCAATTCTTGTGACGCTCATTTTATTCTACGGTGGACGGTGGACGGTGGACGGTGGACGGCTAAGTGTACTCTACACCGTCCACCGTAAGCCGTCTACCGATTTTAGTTTAAGGTAATTCCGTTGGCCAGGTCCTGCGCAAAGGCTTCCTGCTCGGCAGGGTTGGATAGTTGCTTGCGCAGTACTTTCTCGGCGATCTCGATGGCTAATTGGCCGGATTTATTTTTCAAATCCACCATTGCGGCATTCTTCTGGTTCTCGATGTCTTGGATGGCACTTTCCACTTTGCGCTTGTACTCCGCGTTGGCGCGCTCTTTCGCTTCGGCAATGATCTGCTCTTTCGTTTCCTTGGCTTCCTTCAGCATCTGGGTACGCTCTTCGCGCGCTTCCGCCAGTAGTTTTTCATTTTGGGCCACCAGATTCGACATTTCCAGACGGGCCTTCTTGGCCTCATCCAGTGCGGATTGAATGTCCGTTTCGCGTTGCTTGAGGGCTGCGGCGATGGGTTTAAAAGCGAAACGGCTCATCAAGAACCAAAACAGGGCGAAGATGATGACCGTCCAAACGAGCAAACCCGGCTCGGGCTTGATGACGTTGAAATCTGCCAGGAATATCATGGAAATATTGTTGAGATTGTTGAGATTGTTGAGTCTGCTTCGCAGGTTAAGACTGGTGAGGGGGTTGAAATTGTTGAGATTTCTTATTCTCAACCTGCGAAGCAGACTCAACCCCTTTTTCTCAACATTCTCAACATTTTAAAAAGCCGGGTCGCAGAGCAGACCAACCGTCGCGCACACTCGACCCGGATCTCATTGGCCGGTTTATTTGCCCACGAAGAAGGACAGAATCATGGCGATCAGACCGGCACCCTCGACGAGGGCAGCCATTAGGATCATGTTGGCACGGATATCACCCAGGGCTTCTGGCTGACGTGCGATGCCTTCCATCGCTTTGCCACCGATGTTGCCGATGCCGATACCAATACCAATTACTGCCAAACCGGCTCCAATTGCTGCGTACATAATAGTAGAATTATGAATTATGAATGATGAATTGCTTGTATTAGATTTGGAGTTTGCTTGCAAATTGCCAATTGCAATTTTGCCCTTTTATTTAGTGTTTTGGGTCCTGATGTCCGCTATCGGTGTGGTGGGCATCCGCGTGGTGTACGTGTTCTTCGATGGCCGAACCAATATAGGTGGCCGACAGCATCACAAAAATGTAGGCTTGCAAAAAGGCCACCAGCAGTTCCAGCGCAAACATGAACAGCGTGAGCGGCACCGACATAATAATACCGCCAATACTGCCACCAACACTTGTACCGGCTTTGCCAATGATAAAGATCAAGCTCACGAAACTCAGGATCACGATGTGGCCTGCCGAGATATTGGCGAATAGTCGCAACAGTAGCGTGATCGGTTTCAGGAAAACGCCCAGAATTTCAATGGGTGTGATAAGCAGTATTTTGAGCACGGCGGGTACGCCCGGCATCCAGACGATGTGTTCCCAGTAATTACGGTTCGCACTCAAGTTAGTAATCAAAAAAGTGATGACGGCCAGCACGATGGTCACCGAGATATTGCCCGTCACGTTGGCACTGCCCGGAAAGAAGGGGATTTGGCCAATCAGGTTGAGACCAAGAATGAAAAAGAACGCCGAGAGCAGGTACGGCATATACTTTTCGTACTTCGGCCCGATGTTCGGCTTGGCCACCTCATCGCGGATAAAGGTGATAAACGGCTCCATGAAGTTTTGCAGCCCGCGGGGGGCCTCTCCCCGGCGACGCACCGCCGCAGTGGCTACGGTGCGGAACAGCAGGAAGAGCAACAAGGCCGTGAGCAGCATGGTGAACACGTTGGTCGTGATGCTGTAGTCGTAGAAACTCGTCACACCACCGCCCATCAGGCCACCATCAAAAGTGGTCTTCTCATCGAGGGTGTGGCAAACGTTGTTGGCACCGATGTGGTAAATCTCCTTGTCCTTACCTTTGGCATCCTTGATCGTCTCCGTGGTCGGTTCGCCTTGCAGGGCCACTTCGCCCTTCGGAAAACTGGGGTCCTGGATGCGCATAATATTGCCATGCACCAGTACGTAACCGTCCTTGGCCATCGTACCGTTGCCGTGGTGGTGCGGCTGGAAAGCCGCCGTAGAAGTGGTCGTCCAGCCTCGGCTCGGCGCATAGAGCATGACCGGCAGGTGAAAGTACGTGTCGCCTATAATATGGAAGGCGTTGGCGTTGGAGATATGGTGTACCGCGTTGTCGCCAGCGTTGAACTCGCCCTCTTTTTCCCCATGCGGTGCGCCACAGGGGCCACGCTCGCCAGAAGGGGTGGTGGCGGGGTGCTGAGACGAGTGTTCGCTGCCTTCCTGGGCAACGGCCACTACACTCAACAAACTGAATATCAACAGGAAAGTGTATTTCTGAAAGGCTGTCATGGACACGGTCGGAGAATCTTTTTTCAAATCGACCGCAAAAGTACGAAGCGAATTTCGTTTTAGGAAATCGCCGAAAAAAATTTTCCGAAAAAAATGGGGAAAAGCCCCCTTTTAGAACGGCTCTACGGAATTAAATTTGGAAGTCGATTTTTGACGACCTTGAAATGCGGAAAAAGGTACAAAAAAAGCCGTTCGCAAGTGATCGCGAACGGCTTTCTATACCTCAATACATCATCAATTTGCGGCTGACGGTACCAAACAAGGTCTCCAATCGGCAGGTATGTAAACCAGCCTCTTGCAGATCGGTGCGATGCAGCACAAAATGGTGTTCGCCGGGGGCGTAATCGCCTTTTTTGGTGACCACCTCTTGGCCCTGGGCATCAAACAAACGGAAGACCACTTCGGTAGCCCCGGACAGCCGGAAGCGCAACTGGGTCATTTCGATGAACGGATTGGGAGAATTTTGGAACAGTTCTACCTGTTCTTCGGCCAAGACCGGGCCGTTACTGGGAAAATGCAATGGTGGAGCATTCATGAGATTAAAGAATTGCTGGATTAATCCGGTCGTTTTTCCTGTTGGAATCTGACCGGCTACCTTACGGCAGTGAAATGGGAGGATGACGTAAACGGTATGGAAAGGTTGAAAATTTGGAGAAAATGGGAAAGGCACTGGTTATCAATACCTTATGTTTTCTGCCTCTCTCGAAGACTATTCCATATCGGCGGTAAATAACGCGCTTTTTTTTTCGCAATAGTCCGCTTATTTCAAATCTTGTGCCATTTATGAAAATGCCCAATGCGGCGGACCTCCGCCGCACTGGGCGTAACGATGGCTGCTTTGGCTTCTTTTGTCTTTGTCCGCTAAATATATGGCCTGACTTACTTAACCAAAACTTTTAGGGTGGCCATGCCTTGGTCAGCATTTATTCGGAGCAAGTAGATCCCTGTGAGGACGCCATTGAGCGACATTTGAATCTGTTGCCCCACGAAAGCGAAATTATTTAAAAATACCGAATTACGTCCGGCTATATTGATAAAATCGCTTTACTTTTGCTGCGACGATGGAAGCGTTCCTGATATGAAGGGAACTGTAGAGCGTGTGAAAAAACATTATAAATTATTTATAATCAATGATTTATGATGTCAACGTCTACTCACTGATAATCAATAGCCATTCAACAAACGCGGAAGTAGCTCAGTTGGTAGAGCACTAGCTTCCCAAGCTGGGGGTCGCGAGTTCGAGTCTCGTTTTCCGCTCATTAATGATCAAGGCCTTACGCTTCCCGGCGTAGGGCCTTTTCTGTAAAAGGTTGTTTTAAAACCCCGGACGGAGCAGAAAGTGCTGAATTTTGGCGATAGATGAAGGCTTATTTTTTAGTGCATAGTCAGGCCTGTTTGCTAAAAATAAGGTGAAATATAGCAGCAAAAGGCAGTGCTTTCAGCCCATTAAGGGGTTTTAAAAAAGCCTCTAAGCAACCGACCTGTATCTTTATCAAAAACAGCGGCTGATGAGGCGGAGCATTCTTTTCCTGGTCCTGGCATTACCCGCGCTGGCTTGGGCCCAGTCCGATGGGAAGCACCCGATGCAGATCGGCGTCAAGGGACAGCGCGGTTTTATCATTCCCCATTCTCGGGAACTGATCGACGTTTCCCAGTCCCATCCCTTTGGGGTGGAGGTAAATATGCATTGGGTGCTGGCCGATGACAAGCACGTGCGGGAGTCGGGCCTGATCGCCAAGCGGGGCTTCGCTACGTATTACTTTAATTTCGACAACCCCGGTGTGCTGGGCCACAGCATCGCCGTAGTGCCGTATGTCGAACCCCTGATTCGGCCCTGGGGTCGATTGTACGGCAGCTTGCAATTGGGACTGGGGCTGGCGTATGTGTCGAAGGCGTACGACGAAGCAGTCAATCCGACCAACCTTTTCTTCAGTCTACCGATCAACCTTTGGGCCATGCTGAACGCCAATCTTTATTACAAAATCGATCGACGCTGGCAACTGTCGGGCGGGTGCAACTACAACCATATTTCCAACGGCGGCATGAAGACCCCAAACAAGGGGATGAACTTCCCTACTTTTCACGCCGGTCTCCAGTATGCCTTCCAACCGGTAGACCTCAAAAAGCCGCTGAAAAATCAGGACTGGCAATCTCGGCCCAGACAATTCCAGTACGTGCTGGCCGCCGGTTCAGTTAAGAACACACCCGTAACCCCAGATTTTCCGCAGGTGGAGCCAGCCATGTTGTACGGGGTACAATGGATGTTCGGACGCCAGGTAGGGCGCGTATCCGGCTTGGTGGCAGGCACCGAGTGGATGCACGATGGTTACGAACGAGCCTTACTTGATCGCCAAGCCGACCACACCAGTGCCTGGAAAGGCGGGTTGCTGATCGGGCACGACCTGCTAATCGGCAAGGTTCGCTTCACAACCCACCTGGGGGCGTACCTCTACAACCCGTCGCGCCGCACCGACGCCGTCTATCAACGCTACGGCCTGTTTTACCGGTGGGGACAACATATGCTGGTGGGCAGCACCTTGAAAGCGCACCGCCACGTAGCCGATGTATTTGACCTGCGGCTGGGCTGGGTGTGGTGACTACGAAAAAGGCCGCCCACACAGCGAACTGTGGGGCGACCTCCTCATTTATCAATCGTCATTCTTTTATCCAGCGATGAACGGGTCCACGATGGCCAGCACCTGGGCCTTGGTCAGTGGCTCATCGAAGCTCTCGGTGGCGGCACTGATCGATATAGCCTGCCCACCGATATTCACGATGTTCACGCCGGCCTGCGTGGTGTTTTCCTCACCGTTGTAGCTGGCCTGCACAATGGCACCGATGCCGCCCGTATCCTTACCAGTAATCCATGGCTTCACGTCGGCCCCGTTGGCCTTCCGCATTTGGCGGATGTGTGCAGCGTGGCGCGCCTCCACAGAGTGGATGTTCAGAGCCGCTTCCAGCACATCGCCCGCACCCAGCAGGTTGCCCGCCTGGCCTTTGTACGCCCGCACCCCCGTATCCTCAAAGGTCTGGGCTACGGCCAAAAAGAGTCCGTAATCGGTGAAAACAGCAGCCAAAGGCCCATTATTGGCACCGTTGCCAGCCGTAAAGTCGAAGGTTGGCTTGGCCACCGGCGTTCCGCCTGCCCCGGTGATGGCTGCTTTCAGGAAGGCCACGTGGGCAACTTCATGGTCGCGGATGGTCGTGATGGCTCCCATGGCCGCACCAGCTGGAATGAGGCCGGTGGTGGCAATAGCAGTGGTATAAAACTCGGCCTCGAGGTACTCCAGCGTCAGGGCAAAGTTCAGTACGTCCAGTACGCCCGTGGGCGTCTGTCCGTAGGCTTTGTTAAACATGGAACCCAACGCAAAAGGCAGGGAAGTAAGGGCCAGTTTTTTGCCGAGGCCGGCGAAGGAGCGCATGGCTTGGCGGCGCGTGTCGAGCCGACCAAGGATTTCCGGATCTTGCTCTTCTATTTGATTGAAAATTTGCTGGAAATTCATAGTCTGAAGCAGTTGAGAAGGTGAGTTAGGCTGGAAGGGTGCTGGCGTCCAGTTTGGTTTTGACGTAGGTCGCGGCGATGCCCAGTACTTCGCGCGGTTTGCGCGACTTGTCCAGCCCGTTGCCATCAATCACGTCCGAACCGGCAAAGGTGCCGTTGCTGATCAGGTCGCGGATGTAGGCCGCATGGCGGGCCTCCACAGACACGATCTTACCGGCCAGCAGCAAAAAATCGGCCGAAGCGAGGTAACGTCCAGCACCATTGTAGGCCGATACGCCGAGGTCTTCAAAGGCTTTGGCGGTGCCCAGTACGCTGTCGCGGCTCGTAAAGTTGATGGTGGAAAAGTCCACTTCCAAGCCCTGAATGGCATTGGTACCCAGAGCTGCCTTGAAAAACTCCCGGTGGGCTATCTCATGGTCACGCACGTCGGTCAACAGGCTTTTTTCGCCAGTGGTCATGCCAGTGAAAGGCGAAGCCACCACTTGGGTGTAAAAGGCTGCTTCCAACTGCTCGAGGGCATAAGCGTAGTTCAGGATGGCGAAGTCGCCGCTGCCGAAGTTGACTCCCTTTTCATCCACCGGATCTTTATCCTTGCAGGAAGCCAAGGTAAGGAGCGAGCTGGCGGCGATGGCCGTACCGGCGTACCCGGTATAGCGCAGGAAGGCACGGCGTTGAAGGGTTCTTTGGAGCTCAAGCGCGTCGAAGGTCTCCAGCCCGTTTTTTTCTGATACTTTCATCGATGAAATGTTTAGATGATGAAAAAGTAAAAATGTCTATTTTTTGCTGTGGGTAAGTTAGGCTCCAGGCCCTGGTTACCCGCATCTCGGTCACATTTACGAGCGGTCGGCGAAGCGCGGTTTTCGGACACAGAAAAAAAAGAGTTTTATCAGAAATTATTCATTATCAAATTGTTACACACGACAATGTGGCATTGATTTTTACGCATTTGGCGTGGCCGGTGGATTGGGAAATTCTTTCCCCACTAATATTCAAGCCTTCAATGTGTAGACTATGTCCGTGACTTTCCGTCGTTTGCTTATTGGTTTGGGGGTGCTGCTGGCCTTGATCGGGGTGGCTGGGTTTCTATTTACCCGGTTCTGGCTGGATGACTATTTGAAAGAAAAACTCATCAGCATTACCAATCAGGGTAGCCAGCAGATGTACACTTTGCAGATGGACAAACTGCACGTGAATATTTTTACCGGTTCTGCGCAAGCCACTGGGGTGCAGATACAAACGGACTCGCTGCGCTGGGAAAGCCTCCGCCGGGAGAAACCGGATTCGGCCCCTTTGAACATTGACTTAAAGATCAGTAGCTTGGCGATCCGTTATTTCAACTGGCAGGCGTATTGGCGTAATAAGGAGTTGAAAGTGAACGGTATAGAGATCGTGGAGCCACAGTTAAATCTTACTTCGGTCAAGGATACGGTGCTGGAGCAGAACCCAAAAACGGACTCGCTCACCAAGGGTATGCTCGAACGGCTGCCGCGTCTGCTGGCACCGCACGCTCAGCTTTTGACCATCGGATCGCTGGCGATTCGCAATGGCAAGATGGCATACAAGACGGTGCATCCGCGCGGCAGCACCTATCAGCAAGCCGACAGTATCGACTGGATTCTGTCGGGTATGAACATTGTGGCTAGCGACACTTCGGAGACTGGCAAGGCTCTCTATGCCAATAATATTTTGCTTACCCTGCGCAACTTCGAACTCTATCCAGCGGGCGATTTGTATGGCTATCGCGTCGATCGGGCATCAGTCGTTGGGCAAGAGGAATCGGTGAAACTAGAGGGGGTGACTATCCTTCCCAAGGTGTCCGATGTGGAATTTATGCAACGATTGAAACTTCGCAAGCCGCGCCTGAAAGTCAGAATAGCCGAAGTATTGATCCGAAAATTAAATTTATTCCGGGCACTGCATAAACAGGAGTGGACCATGGAATCGGTGACGGTGGAAAGTGCCAGGTTCAATATATTTCAAAACAAGAACCTGCCGCTTCCGCTCAATAAGCGGATGCCGAATGAAATGTTTCGTACCATTAAATCCTACCTGAATATAGACACCATTTTGGTGCGCAACTCTCATATTCTGTATACGGAAGTGGTGGAAGACGGCAAGGGGCTGCTCGAGTTTGAAAACGCCAATGGCGTCATTCTAAACATGACCAACGACCGGCTGAAAATGAGTGATTCCACACCAGCCCGCATCTATGCCCGGGCCGAACTGATGGGTGCCGGCAAACTCGACGTGTCGCTCAACCTGCCTCTGCTGGCTGGCAGCTTCCGGTGCAACTACGTGGTGAACTTGGGTAAGATGGACATGACCTATTTGAATCGTTTGTTGACTGATAAGGATCACCTGCGCATCGAGTCCGGGGATGCGGAAAATGTCGTACTGAAAGCCCGCGTTCAGGACGGACTGGCGTTGGGTACGCTGGAAGCGACTTATAATAACCTGAAATTAAGCGTGTTGCGGGAAGAGGACAACAGCAAAAAGAAGTTTATATCGGCGGTAGCCAATCTGCTTATCCGGGGGAAGAACGATCGCGAGAACACTGACCGACCCTTTAAGGTCGGCGAGGTCAACTACCGCCGCGAACCCGCCGATGGGTTCATCCGCTTCCTGTGGCGCTCTGCCCAAAGTGGATTGATGAAAA
>JAYUXG010000365.1:0-3925 GCA_043753125.1 Saprospirales bacterium
CAGCACCAGCGGGATATTCATACCGCCCTTGTCCTTGCCCAGCACCTCAATATCGCTGGCGAACCTTTTGTAGCGGAATGGCCCGACGATTTGCTCCACATTGGCCGCGTTTAGTTTCTTCAAAGCCGCCAATAGATGCAGGTAGCCCCCCAGTAGTTGCCAGTAGTCCCGGAAGCTGCCCTCCAGTGTGGACAGCCGTGGTGATGCTTTGACTTGGGCATAAATATCCAGCGCATCTTGGTAACGACCGCCGTAGGCGCAGTAATAAAAGTAGATTTCTTGGGTCCGGAACCAGTTGAATTGGTCTGGTTCGGAGATGCTCAAGCAGTAGTGGGCAATTTCGTCCCCTACTCCGTCTGTAAGTATGCGCAGCTGGGTTAGACAGGCTAGTTTCTGGATGGCAATAGTAAAAAGCGTGCCTCGGCTGGTGTTGCCTGCCGCCTGTAATTTTGGCAAGGCTTCATCAATGATGTTGAGGGCATTGTGACAATCATTGACGGCTAAGAATTTTATAATGCCGATCTGACAATAATAATAATAAAACTGAGAAGTATTGGGCTGCTCCAGCAAGGGGGTCAATTCTGCATAATATTTGGAGGCAGCCTGGTGAATATCCTGGTTGGGAGAGCGTTTGGTAATATAATAATTGACTAGATTTTCATAATAGTCAAATGCCTTCATCTCTATATATCTTTTTTCCTCATAATCCCGGTGCAAAGTGGCATAACGTTCTACTTTACTTTGATCTCCATACAGACGACCGTGATAAATCCTTAAAAAACGGGTAACTTCAGCGGTTAGCTCCGTAAATTCAAACTTGAGACATTGTTCCAACACCTGTTCCAGCACGTCTACTGCGGGTGTTGCGGCACCTCGAAACATCAGGATGTAGGCAGCGGAGAAATCGCGGTAACAGCTGTAAAATGCCTTTTGCCGGTCATTGAATTGCGCCTGCTTCACATCAATAAAGAAAGTGGTATTGAGTACCTGCCGCACCAGCCGCGCCCGCAGTTTGCGGTAGCGGTTGTCCTTCTCGTCGGTAGTCTCGAAAAAATATTGCAGGGCCGTCGCATCGGAAGCAAACTTGCCGCTGGCAATACCAAAGTACAGCTCATTCAGGGTACTGTCGCTGTCCTCGTTGCCAAGTACTTCTATCCTTTTTACTTTGTTGCGGTTCACGACCTGAATCATTTCCCGCAGGGCCTCAAAATCCATAAAGTGGTTTGTACGCTAAAAATTGAGTATGTTGAACATCGTGAAGGTCATTGAAGCCAGATTGACGGCTGGGTGCGGCAAATCTAAGGGGGCTGAAACTTGCAAAACTGTCCTTTTTTCCAACAGCGTACCTACTGCATCTTTGTGCCAAGAATTTTTTGAATAATCAACATTAATCATCCATTAAAAGTCATCCGACGATAAGACACCGCTAAGAGGAATTACCTACCATCGAACGTTTCCCGTCGATAGCAAAAAGTTGCGGGCCTAAATAAAACACTGCTCTACCTGACCTTGTCGGGACGGGGAGGTCATGGGCTTAAAAATCTAGGGGGGCTGAAACTTGCAAAACTGTCCTTTTTTAGGGTTGGGGGGGGACTGACCTTTGTCACAGAAATTTAACGAAAAAAAATCTTCTGTGTCATGCCTACTCTTACTTTTTTGCTCGGCCTCTTTTTCGCCACTTTCAACAACATCTCCACACCTGTCAACACTGGGGGCGGGAAAGAAACCAAAACCACCATCGGTAAGGATCGCGGGGAGTTTATCATTGGAGATGAGATATTAGGTCGCAAACCGTAAAAGATGCCTATATTTTTTTTAATCCTTTGGACTCGTTCCAAAAAATAATGGAGGGTTCCCGCCTTTGGTATATGCCTGCCCCTTAAACCACCTCGAAAAGTAACAAAAACATTCGGCTGGCTGTTCCGAAATTTTTATTTTCTCTTAGAAAACTCGCTACCCGGGTATTGCACTTACGTGCAGAAGCCGGGCGATATGACGGGGACCATCTTCCGTAAAACATTTATTATCAATTATTTAAGTATTTATTTACTATCGTCCCTGTCATTGAATATTTTTGGCTATCTCTTTCGTAGTTTTCAGGTAATCCGTTAAAAAACCGGGGCGTTCCACAGCGTTCCGGTTTTCTTTTTCCAATTTTGGAGCAGACTCACTTTCCCTGTAGCATGGCCCACAAGTCCTCGTAAGGGACGATCTCGATGGCAAAATATTGCCCAATGACCTGAGGTTGTTCTTCCTGGAGTGTCTCGAGGCCCTTTTTGATCCGCCTTTCCGCACCAACCGGATCGAAGGCTTTTTTGTCCAGTGCCATCAGCATATTCACAAAGGCCGCACTGCGCTGGTTCACCGCATTGTCGAGGTGCCGCTGCCGGTATTTCTCCAGGGCCTCCTCCGAACGACCATACTCCAAGTAGTTGCCCTGCGCCAGACTAAACAGGATAGGCAGGAACAGCAGCGGAATGTTCATGCCCTCGCGATCCTTGTTCACGGTCTCTACTTCATTCACCAGCCGCCCGTAGCGATATGGCTCGACCACCTTTTCTACTTGCTTGGGGTCGAGTTGGCCCAAGGCTGCCAATAAGTGCAGATAGCCGCCCAACAGTCGCCAGTTGTCCTTGAAATTGCCTTCCAGCTGCGCAAATTGGGTATGTTTGGTGGCTTTTTCAAAAATACGCAGGGCTTCGTTATAGTTGCGTTGGTAGCTCCGGTAATAAAAGTAGGCTTCTAAAATGCGAAACCAGCTCAAGTCAATATTCACCGCTAGCGACAAGCAATATTCGGCCACCTTTTCGCCAGCTTCTTCTTCAAAGATGCGCAACTGGGTCAGGCAGGCCAACTTTTGCATGGCTATCGACTGCAACATGCTGCGATTGGTATTTTTTCGGGCTTCCAGCAGAGGCAGTGCTTCATCAATCAATTCCAATACGCTCCGGCAATCGTTGGCGGCGAAATATTTGATAATCCCGATCTGGTAGGTAGAATAATAAAAACGGGAAGTATCGGCCTTAGTAGCCAGAGGCATGAGCTCCTCAAAATAGGTAGTGGCCAGCCTTTTCACCTCTTCATTGGGCGAACGCCGAACGAGATAGTAGTCTACCAACTCTTCGTAATAGTCGAGGGCCAGCATTTCCAGCCGACGTTTTTCTTCATATTGCCGGTGCAATGCCACATAGTATTGGTGTTGCTTCGGGTCGGTATGGACACGGGCGGTATGGGTACGCAGATGTCGGGCGATCTCCGTAATGAGTTCGATAAATTCATATTTGATAGATGGCTCCAACACCTGTTCCAACAAGTAAGTGCCTGCTTTCCCCGAACCGCGCAACAGTAGCACGAAAGCAGCGGCAAAATCGCGATAACAGGCGAAGTAGGCTTTGGCGCGTTCATTGAACGAAGGTTGGTTTACGTCTACAAAAAAAACCGTGTTGAGCATTTGACGCACCGTTTTGTTCTTCAGCTTGCGGTAGTTGGGGTCCTTGGCGTTGGCCTGCCCGAAAAAATACTTAGCAATGTCCTCTTCCGATTGAAACCTGTTGTCCAGCAACCCGTCAAAAAAAACTTGGGAACGGCTATCTTCTTGATTGGTATTCCCCAATACTTCAATCTGCTTCAATTTGTTTTTGGTCAGCGTTTGGGCTAAATCTTTCAGTAATTCAAAATCCATGTAGCGTAATTTATTGATTAACAGCGTTATTTTGGAATAGAAATTGTTAAAACAAAGAATCTGACCGGATTGAAATGGTGCTTTTTGTCCTTTTTTAGCCCTTTGGGTACCACTACCTTTGCACTATCAACTTTCAAACGGGAACAAATCTACCGCAGAAACCGCGTAAAAACAATCCATTATTCTCACAACGGCGTTGGAACAGCAAAGGCACAGGCTTTTGTGAATAGAACGTTTATTTTC
>JAYUXG010000366.1:0-3912 GCA_043753125.1 Saprospirales bacterium
AGTAACCACGCCCGCGTATTTCCACCCAAACGGCTGCCCGATGTGTTCCCCATACCGAATAGCAAGCACTTGATTGGCAGGCACATTGGTCAAGGTAGAGATCCGTTGGTCATTCCAGCGCACCACAACGGAATCCGCCTGTGTGGCCGTACCCATCCCAAAGTGGAGGATATTTTCGGAGGTTGAATTATACCCCCGCCCGGAGAGTGTCCCTGCGACCTGCTGCTGGCCTGCCCAATACACCGTGACTTGGGTACCGTAGGCATCGGGGTTGTTGGGGCCGCCTTTTAGTTGGATGCGCAGATAGTTTGGCTTTTTTTCGGCTTGCTGGAGGGTGTTCTGAAAGACAAAGGCCTTGTCGTTGATGTTGTTGACCACCAAATCCAGATCGCCGTCGTTGTCCAGATCGCCATAAGCGGCCCCGTTGGAAAAAGCGGGAATATCAACGCCCCATTGGGCCGAATAGTCGGAGAAGTGCAGGTTGCCGTCGTTCCGGAAAAGGAACTTGGGTACCTTGATCTTCGGGATCATGTCCTGTAGTTCCATCGGTGGCACCAAGTAGCTGACCGAGCTACGGTAGGTGCCGAAGTCGTGGTCGGTCACGTCGCGGGGAAAGCCGTTGGTGACGAAGAGGTCGCGGTGGCCGTCGTTATCGAAATCGGCCAGCAGCGGCGTCCAGCTCCATTCCGTCTCTTGTACGCCCGCGAAAAAAGACACATCGCTATAGACGGGCAGTCCCGTGGCGGGATTGAGGCCCCGGTTGAGTTGCAGCGTGTTGCGGGAATACTGGTACTCGTAGCCGTATTCCTCGTTGTTGATGTAAGTAGCGTAGTTGTTCGCGTTCAAGAACAGTTTTTTCCGCTTATTGTAGTACGGTAGCATTTCGGTGGTAAACAGGTCAAGTTTGCCATCGTTATTGATGTCGGCCACATCGCTGCCCATTGCCGAAGCGGATTGGTGCTTGAAAATCTGGGCAATCTGGTTGGTGAAGGTGCCGTCGTGGTTGTTGATATAGATCAGATCATTGCTGACGTAGTCGTTGGCGACGTACACATCTGGCCAACCGTCCTCGTTGAAGTCGGCGATAAGGGAGCTGTGACTATAGCCTTCCCAGACCAGTCCGGCCTGCGCGGTTACTTCGGTGAAAACAGGATGGCCGAGGGCTGCATCCGGGTCATTGCGAAACAGCCGGTCGCGATTGATGGCGGTGCCGTCCTTTACCTTGGGCAAATAGCGGTTGGGGTTAGGCCGCTCCATAAAATTGGTGCCGATGAACACGTCCAGATCGCCATCGAGGTCATAGTCGAAGAACTGGGCATTGGCAGAGTGGCTGGTATCGGCGAGGCCATAGGCTTGGGCCATCTCCTCGAAATGCGGGATGCCCTGCGCGTCGTTGCCCTGATTGACAAACAGGAGGTTTTTTCTTTTCTCGGGGTTGGGGTCGAAGGTGTTGCAGATGTACAGGTCGGATTTCCCGTCGCGGTTAATGTCCAGAATGTTGATGCCAGACGACCATTGGCCTGGTCTCTTTTGGGCATTAGCGGTTTGGGTAACGTCCTCAAACTTCAGGTTTCCCCGATTGAGGTAAAGTTTGTTCTCAACTTGATTACCCGTAAAATAAATATCTTGCAAACCGTCGCCATTCAGATCACCGATGCCGACCCCGCCACCATTATAAATAAACTCGGTATTGAGGATATTGAGCGAGTCATATTCGGTAATGGTGTTATTAAATTCTATACCAGTTTTGTTGCTCCCTAGTAAGCGAAATAGTTTTTCTTGTTTTTGGCAGCTGGTGAGGACTAGTAGCAAGAAGAGTGGGAGGAGTAGATTATTCATGTAGATGTTTTGCTTAAACGGCAGGGCAGGTTTGACAAGTTTTCTAACCTATGGTAGAGCTTGATACTAGACCCAATGATTATTACGCACCAATCGTATTTGTCGCTTGTCTTTTTTCCCAAATTTCAATAACCATTTTGGTGATTTTTAGCAAAACATCGGCTGGAATGTCAGATGGCAACCCATCGACGTACCGGGCAACAGCTTTGGATAGGGAAAGAGTAGCGTCGGCAGCTTGCCACTCTTGAATATGCAAGGCGATAAGGCCTTCGTGCGCGCTCCAGAACTTTTGAGGCGAACGCTCCCAAAGCGGTTTAGTAATTGCCGAGCCAGTAAGTAGGCGTTGGTTAGAATTGACCGATTCTGATGCCCTATCATTTTTTTTTACAAAATTAGTGTTTTTCTCGGGTAAGCAGGAACAAATCAAAGGACTTTGTCGGCGTGTACAAATAAGCCCATCGCTCTACCCACCCCTTTATCTCAAAAACCTGCGCGATCTCGTGGTATCGGCGTTTGAATATGGTGTTGTAAAACCGCTTTCGTTTTTCATCTACTGGATTTATTAGAATGCGTCGTTCCAATCATCATCAAGTTGATCGCCAAAACCCAGATTCCAAACGTTGCCTTGCACCAAATCAAAGACAATTATTTTGGTAATGCATCCTTTAGGGCCTACGCTTTCGAAGGCGAAAATCTCTTTAGTTTCATTAGCAACTAATAGATAGTGTTCTTGAATCATTAATTTTCATATATTCTTTAAGATGTCAAATCGCACCAGCTTCATCTCACCCATAAAAAAAGGCTGGGCGTGTTTAAATTTTTGTGGAACAAAAATCTAAACATACCCAGCCTTCCAGTTAACTAATTAACCATTAACCAATTAATACCCCGGATTCTGCTTCAACACCCCAGGTCCCTGCAAGTCAATTTGCGATTGCGGAATGGGATAATATTCGTTCTTGCCGGCGGTGAATATAGCACCACCCAAGGCACTAGCCAAGCGGGTGCCATCAGACCCTTGCAGGTAAGCATTGAGTACCTGCGCGGCAATGCCCCAACGCACGAGGTCGAAGAAGCGCTGTCCTTCGCCGGAGAGCTCCAGTTTGCGCTCCAAGCGGACAGCAGTCCGGGCGGCATCCTGGTTGGCAAAGGCGCCATTATACAGGCCGATGACGTAGTTGGCTGCATTGGCACCAGCTTTCATTACAAAAGTGCTGGGAGTAGCGGCACGCATCCGGACCCGGTTAATGTATTCGCGGGCGGTTTCGAGGCTGCCAGCTTCTATCTCGGCCTCGGCAGCCATCAACAGCACATCCGCAAAACGGATGATCGGTTGATTTTGCGCCGTGTAGCCCCGTGTCCAGGAAGAGCCATCGGTGAGAGTACCCGCTGTGGCCTTGTAGTACACAAACTTCTTCGGCGAATATGGCCCGGCATAGGCTTGGTCCCGAATCCAGTTTTGGCCGGGGTGATCGATCCAGTCGAGGTAGGGAATACCCCGGCGGCCCACCGAATGATCGAGGCGTGGATCGAGATTGCCGACATCCAGGGTGAACGGATCGGAAGACGTCAGACCGAAATCGCTTTTTACCTCGTTGGCAGCACTGTTATAGGAGCCATCCAACAGAGGCAGTCCATTGGCATCGGTGCGGAAAGAGTTCACCAGATCGAAGCTGGGCTGAAAGAACCCGCAGCAACCCGCTGGCCCGTCAGAACCAGTGTTGTAAGGGAAGTTCAGTACATTCTCGTTGTTGGAATTGGCGATGCTACCCGTGTTAACGGCGGCTTGTGCTGCAAAGACGGACTCCTTATTGTTGTCAAACTCGGCATTAAAGACATTGGCATAGTTTTCCATCAAGTCGTATTTTTCTCCACCGGAGGTCTTGCCATTGGCAATCACATCGGTGAAGATCGTCTTGGCATCGGCAAATTTCTGCTCATACAAGTACGTTTTGCCCAGCAATGCTCCAGCGGCCCATTTGTTGGCGCGGCCCAAGGCACTCTGGGTCTCTGGTAGGTTTGCAAAAGCATGCTGTAGGTCCGCTTCGATTTTCGGCCATAGGTCGGTGTTGT
>JAYUXG010000367.1:0-3910 GCA_043753125.1 Saprospirales bacterium
TATTGTATCCTTCGATCTATCATTGACACCACCATCAAAAACGGACAGTCCGTTTTCCACGCCGTTGCGGCTATCGCTCATATGCCAGCACCGACAAAGGCGGCTGTATAGTTACTATTTAGACGAACCAATTGTTTTTCTACCTCACCATAGCTTTTCCAACGCGTGTCTTGCGACATTGCTATATAATCCTCATCAACTGGCTGATTGAGCATTTTGCGTGGGTCAGGGTTCCAAGCTTTGGCTTCACCCAACTGTTGCAAAGAATAAAAACGCGAGATGATAATCGGCTCCCCTTGTTCCAAATCCCAATAGTAATGCACATTGCCATTAGAAAGGAAGACATGACGGATGTTTTTACCGCGAGCATATTCACGCGCCTGCTCTTTAGCGGTGAGCGGATCAATGCGCTCCCGTTTGGCTTCGACCAAAGCGATAGGTTGCTGCTGGTCATTGAGCAAGAGATAATCAATGAATCCCTGCGGAGCATTTTCTAAGTCGCCACCTAGCTCATTATTAGTAATTTTTACCTTTTTACCCCGATGCTCCAGACTAATATTGGCGCGACCCGCTTGGTCATCATCAAAACGCCAACCAGCTTTCAACAGCAATTCATTGATTTTTATGCGGGCTTTTGCTTCTTTGGCAGCCATTGTGCAAGGATATATTTTGGGCAAGGATACCGCAAAAATTTGATTCGTCAATAATAATGGCGTTCAGTATATCTATTATCATGTAATCATCCATAGCAACCCTTTTTATCCAAACCCGCAAATTCCCAACCCTTTCCACCCCCATTCCCCAGACTTTTTTATTTTTGCGCTTTCTTTCGCCCACCCTGCGCCCCACGCGGGGTAGCAAAGCGACCAAAAATAGCATAAGACCATGAATTTCAGAACATTGAACAATATAGCCGGTTGGCTAACCTTTGTGATCGCGATACTGGTATTGGCAGCAGCGGCCGAACCGACGGGCAGCCTATGGGATTGCGGCGAGTTCATCTCCGGGGCCTACAAATTGCAAGTGGTGCACCCGCCCGGTGCCCCGATCTTCCTGTTGGTGGGCCGTCTGTTTACCTGGGTGGGTTCCATGTTCTCGTCCGATCCGGCCAACATTGCTTATTCAGTCAACCTGTTGTCGGCCATTTGCACGGCTTTCACAGGGATGTTCATTTGCTGGAGTACGAGCATCCTGGCCCGGCTGTCCATTGTCGGGCGCGGCGAGGAGCCAGTCGGTGGTCAGGCGATAGCGGTGGTCGGTGCTGGCCTGGTAGCCGGTCTGGTGACGGCCTTTACGTCGTCCATCTGGTTCTCGGCGGTAGAGGGCGAGGTGTACGCCATGTCCACTTTTTTCACGGCCCTTACTCTGTGGGCGACCCTGAAATGGTATAACCTGCCGGATACGGAAGATGCGGATCGCTGGCTGGTGTTCGCGGTGTACGCCACGGCCCTGTCCATCGGCGTCCACTTGTTGAGCCTGCTCACCTTCCCGGCGTTGGCGATGTTTTATTATTTCAAAAAAACCAGGGAACGGACGGTGGGCGGCACCCTTCTGGCTGCAGTCATCGGAATGGTTTTTATCGTCATCATTCAAAAATTCATCATTGCCGGCATTCCCAGTCTATGGGCGAGTTTCGACAAGTTTCTGGTCAACAATTTTGGCCTGCCTTTCTATTCGGGGCTGGTCCCGGTATTCCTGTTGTTTGGCGGCGCGATCTGGTACGGTTTGCATCGTGCGCAGCGCACCAATAATGGCCTGTTGCAACGCATTGTGGTGGCCCTGGGGGTGACGGTGCTGGCTTATATGTGCTACGGCACGGTCATCATCCGGGCGAACGCCAACCCGCCCATCAACATGAACGACCCGTCCGACCCGATGCGCCTGCTGCCCTATCTCAACCGGGAGCAGTATGGCGAACGTCCGCTGTTTCGGGGTCCCAACTTTGATGCCGACCCGACCAATGTGGACTCCAAAGACCGCTACGGGCGCGTGGGCGACCGCTATGAAGTAGTGGACGAAAAAGTGGACTATACCTATAATCCCGGCGATCAGGTCTTATTTCCCCGCATGGGCGACGGCTCGCAGGGACGTCCCAGGTTGTATCGTCAATGGATCGAAAAACCCTCTGGCGAACCGACTGTGGCCGACAACTTCGAGTTTTTCTGGAAGTACCAGCTCGGCTGGATGTACGGGCGATATTTTATGTGGAATTTTTCGGGCCGTCAAAATGGGGAACAAGGCTACTATTCCTGGGACCCCAGCTCTGGCAACTGGATCACTGGTTTTAGTTTTCTGGATGAGTCGCGCATCGGCAACCAAAGTGAACTGCCGGATTTTCAGAAAAACAACCAAGCCAACAACAAGTATTATCTCATCCCATTGCTGCTGGGACTGCTGGGGATGTTCTTTCACGCCTTCCGTTCGCGCACCAATCTTCAGACCTCGGATACTACCCTGCGCATCGGCGGTGGATTGGCCCTGCTGGCCTTATTGCTGAAGATTTTCATGAACATCGCCAATTTCGATGCTTATCCCTTATTGGTGCTGCTGGCGGGTGGGGCGTTCTTGTTTGTGTTTATGGATGCCGTAAAGCGATCCCCAGAGTTTGCGGCCATTTTGGTGCTGTTTGTCATTACCGGCATCGGCATCATTGTCTATTCCAATCAACCGCCCAACGAGCCGCGCGAACGCGATTACGTATTGGCCGGGTCGTTTTTCACCTTTGCCATCTGGATCGGATTGGGCGTGATGGCCTTGTACAAATTTTTCTCCGAACGCCTCAACTTGGCTGGGGTGGCGGCTCCGATTGCCACGGTGCTTGCCTTGAGTGCCCCCGTACTCATGGTGACCCAGAACTGGGACGACCATAGCCGTGCGCACCACTACGCCAGCCGCGACTATGCGCGCAACTTCCTCGAATCATGCCTGCCAAACGCCATTATTTTCACCTATGGTGACAACGACACCTACCCACTCTGGTACTGCCAGGAGGTAGAAAATATTCGTACGGATGTGCGGGTGGTGAACCTGTCGCTAATTGCTGTGGATTGGTACATCGCCCAATTGCGCCGCACGGTGAACAACTCACCGGCCATCGCGATGAGCATCCCGCAGGAACAAATCACCGGTTTCAAACGGGTGCAGCTGCCTTACTATGCCCAGGGAGCGGAACGCGAGATGACCATCCAGCAGGTGATGAAGTTCATGGGCGAAGACCACAAACTACAGTCGCAGGGTAGTGGCCGGGATTTTGATAGCTACCTGCCCACGCGCCGCATTTCCATTCCGGTCAACCGGGCCGATGCCATCGCCAGCGGGGCCGCCCTGGAATCCGACACGGCCATGCTGGACACCCTGCACATCAACCTGGGCGACAAGAAAAACTACATCATCAAGGACGAACTGGCTATGCTCGACATCCTGGCCTCCAACCTGTGGAAACGCCCGATCTACTGGGCAGTCACCTGCCGGGAAGACAAGTTGATGGGTATGGAAACCCACCTGCAACTGGAAGGACTGGGTCTGCGCGTGGTGCCGTTCACCAGCCCGGGCGACCAGCGTAACTACGGCATCATCGGTTGCGGCCGCGTGAACACCGACCAGGCCTACGACAACATCATGAACAAATGGCGCTGGGGCAATTTTGACCAGGAACGCTTGTTCGTGAACCGCTCTTATTTGCCGAGTCTGCAAACGATGCGCGTGACCATGATCCGTATCGCCCGCGAACTGACGGCGGAAAAGAAGAACGACAAGGCCATTGCCCTGGCCGACAAGTATTTTTCGGCTTTCCCATCTTTCAATTTTGCGCACGATCAGTTCTCGGCACTCATGGCCGACGTGTACGCCCGCGCTGGCGACAACGCCAAGGCCGCTGCCAAAGTGCGAGAAGTGGCCCAGGCCACGGAGC
>JAYUXG010000368.1:0-22177 GCA_043753125.1 Saprospirales bacterium
GTCCGTAATGGCGCAGATTGGGTGGTCAGCGGCGTTTTTAAGAAAGGCAGGAACCGCTGAAATTTTTTTTCAAATTTTTTTGTTCATGGTGCGGTCATAATTCCCCATAAACCGTCAATTCGTGCATCCAAGGCTTTGTTTTCCGGTTTACCTCGATTTTTGGCACGAAATTTTAACACATATAATGAAAGAAAGTGCCTTACAGTACGGTTACACAAGGAAGATGCATGAAAGGACATTTTTTCCAAAAACCATACCCTTGTGCTGCATCGTATAGTTAGTCAGTTCACCAATTAAGATTTTGTCATGAAACTAATCCTTGCAGTACCTGCAGTAAGTTTGCTCTTTACCGGAGCAATTAGCCTAAACCGACTGTCCCAGCCTTCCACCGCCACGCTTTCGACACCTACGCCAGAAACAGCCGTGGTGGTCGCCGCCCCAAAAATGTGGGCGCAGACTGCTCCAGTGTATAAAGGTGAAAAGTTCGACTTGTCCTTCGAGACACCCCACGCGATGTATCTGGGAGCCATTGATCCGGATGGAAATTTCTTTTACGTGATTTTTCCAGCCGCCCCGGGCCAGGGCAAATTGACGCCTTTGAAAGATGGGGTGCAATTTGCCAAAGAAAGTTCGCTGACCATCCATACGGCTACCCTAAGGGCTGATCCATATATTTATGGTGTATTGGAAAATAAGCCCGTATTTACCAAATCCGGCACCTATCGCTTCATTTTGGGGGAAACACTACACACCGATGATGAGGCTACAGTAAGTGTCGTGCGGGTGTTTTATAACGATACAAAGCGGCCATCGGCGGTGGGCAATCCAACCATTGCAGCCAATTAGGTTTGCAAATTTTTTTTGCAAATAAGTTGGTCTTTCGTTGTATAGAAAATAGTGGCGCAACCAGTTTCGCCTACAGATATTAGAAGCCAAAAAAATCCCCTGGTTGCCTTCGGGCAGTCCCAGGGGATTCCTTTTTAAAGGACAAAGGCCAAAAAGAAACAGGCAGTTGACCGAGCCATTGGCTCAATATTCTGTTGGCATATAATTGCGTTTCGCCAATTGTCCTTTGCTTTTTTTAAGAAGTTAGTTGTTTAGGTTCAACGGCTTGCCCTGGTAGAAGTCCAGAATCTTCAAGTTGAACAGATAGGTGTATTTGGCCAATATCAAGTCGTTCTCGGAAATATCCAGATTGATTTTGGCAGTTGTCAAATCGAAAGTGTTCACCGCACCGAGCGTCATGCGCTTGCCCATATTCAGGAAAGCCGTATTGGTTGCATCATAGGTCTTTTGGGCGGCATCCAATTGTTGGCGCGAAGCGTTGGCATTGGCAATAGCCGTCTGGATGTCGTTCTTCAGCTGCTGGCGCGCCTGGGTACCCTGCATTTGCGCCGTCAGCACACTCAGCCGCGCCCGCTCTACACTCAGGCGGCTACGGCCATTCTGGTAGATCGGCACGTTGATACTCAAGCCAACACCCTGTCCGAAATTTTGGTCCAACTGGTTGAAATACGGCACTTTATCACGGAGTAGCGTTTCCTCATAAAAGGAGACGGGTACTTGTTGGCCGTTAAAATCCACGAGGAGCGGCTGACCCTTTATGAACTCACCAGTACGCGTAAAAGACAAAAACTGGGAGGAATAGTTGCTACTGAGATTGGCAAACGCCGAGACGGTGGGGTAATAGGCCGAGCGGGCAATAGCGATGCCTTCTTCGGCACTTCTGATGCGGAAGTCGGCGGCCCGGATGATCGGCTGGGTGCTGGTGGCCGTATTATACAGGCTGGTCAGGGCTGACGAATTTGGAAGCGTAACCGTTGGAATCGTGATTGCGGGTTGCTCAATGACCAGCTCAAAATCCGGCTCCAACTGTAAGAGCTGTTTAAGGGTTAAGTAACCCAGTTCGAGACTATTCCGCGCGGTGATTACGCTCTGCTCGTCGCGGGCGATCTGGGCGATGAAGTTATATTTTTCGGCCATCGGGGCAGTGCCCGCGTCGATCAGCCGTTGAGTAAGGGTCAATTGCTCCTGGCTTTGCACTACGCGGCGTTGCGCATTTTCCAACTGTTCATTGGACAACAAAATGTTCAGGTAGGCCCGCGCGACTTGCAAGGCCAAATCGTTGGACGTTTGGGCAGCGTCGGCGGTGGCGGCTTGTACATCCCAACCCGCCTGCTTTACGCTATGGTGGATCAGCCCTCCATTGAACAAGGAAATACCCGCGTTGAGGCCGATGCTGTTGTAGCCGGTAGAAGTGGTGCTGAACTGGTTGCTGGTCGGGTCGATAGTACGGCCAAACTGTTTGCCGAGGTTGGCGTTGGCACTTACATTGGGCAGCCGGGAGGCTTTGGCCTGTTGTTGGGTGAGCAGTGAGAGTTTCACGCTGGCTTCGGCCTGCTGCACCGTGATGTTTTTTTCCTGGGCATAGCGGATGCAGCGTTCGAGCGACCAGGTTTCCTGCGCATACGCTTGGCCAACCAAGAACAACCAGGCCACAAGGGTGTTGACAATGTACTTCATAGATTTGGAAAATAAAGCGGTTCGAGCCTTTTTTGCTGGACAAGAGTACAACGAACGGGGCCGTCCGGAGGCACAAATTCTATAAATGTAGGCTTTCAGCGGATGAATGGGAGGAAATGCTGGGAACTTGGCAGGTTATTTGTTTTAACTTTGGTTAAATTTAGCCGTCAGGTTGACGGTTGCGGATATAGCCTTACCTTTGAGCAATCGAAACACTAACTTATAGCCTATGTTTGACTTTCGTGATAAGAAAAAAAATGAACTGCCCACGCAGTCTTCGCACGACCAGAAGAAGAATTCCTTGGACGACATCAAGGATGACCTTACAGTGCTGGAGCGCGATGAGATGAATCGGCTGATGGGCAGCAAGAGTGTCCCGGTTAGTTTCAGCGACATTCTGACCTGGTCATCCAGCTTGGGTGGCCCCACGCCACAATAATCCTGGCAGCCCGCCGTGCGGGAATGCCCTCCTCCTTTGGGAAGAAAAGCCTTTTGCCGCCTTAGTGCGCAAAAGGCTTTTTTAGTAAAACACCATGACGTTTTTAGAAATCTGGCAGCAATTTGCGACCGGCCTACGGGCCACTATCTGGCTGGAATACACCGCCGTCTTTTTCGGCATCGCCAGTGTGCTGCTGTCGCGCCTGGAAAACATCTGGGTATACCCAACTGGCATCGTCAACACCACCATTTATATTTACCTGAGCCTGCTCGGCGGCCTGTATGCCGAGGCCAGCGTCAACGTGTATTACACCGTGGTAAGTGTTATCGGGTGGGTGTTGTGGGCGCGTCAAAAAGATGGGGAGACTGTGTTGCGCATCACCCGCTCCAGCACCCGCGAGTGGATATGGGCGGTGGGATTCTTCGGGCTGTGCTGGGGGCTACTGTACTGGGTGCTGTATCGTTTTACCTCGAGTACCGTCCCGGTCGCCGACGGGTTCGCTGCTGCATCGGCCTACACCGGGATGTGGCTGATGGCCCGCAAAAAGTTGGAAAACTGGCTATGGTGGATCGTTACGAACGTGGCCTCTATTCCGTTGTATTTTATCAAAGGGTATGTTTTCACCAGTTTTCAATTTTTGGTGTTCTTAGTGCTGGCGGTGTTGGGGTACGTGGAGTGGCGGCGTAAGTTAACGATGAACTATGATGGATGAACTATGATGGATGAACTATAAACGGTATGCGCTCGCAAGCTGTGCTTATAGTTCATCGTTTATAGTTCATAATTGAAGCAACATCAGTGCCAACCACGCAAAAGGCATCACAAAGATGAACGAGTCAAAACGATCCAAAAAACCCCCGTGCCCAGGCAGAATGGAGCCGGAATCCTTGACCTGCATACTGCGCTTGAGCATGGACTCCACCAAGTCGCCCAGTGTGCCGAACACCGCTACGACCGCCGCCAGGCACATCCATTCCGACCACGTAAAGACGGGCATCCACTTGGAAAACAACCCTGCCAAGAGGAAAGTAAAGACCATGCCCCCCAAGGTGCCTTCCCAAGTCTTATTGGGGGAAATACGGGTAAAAAAAGGTGTTTTACCAATTTGTGAGCCCACCACATAGGCCATTGTGTCGTTTGTCCAAGTTAGTAATAGCAACCCCAGAACCCGCAAAGGCGTATATTCCCCTTGCCAGTGGGAAACGGAAAGGAGCACTGCAAACGGCAGGCCTAAATACATTAGCCCCAGGACATAGTGGCCCATATTGGCAAATGGCTGGCGCGACTCCAGAAACAATTCCACGATAAACAGCAGAAATATCACCAGTATCGGCATGACCGGCGAAATGATTATCCGATACACCCACCATTGGCCTTCGCCAAACGAATCGAAAGTATTGCCACCCATCACCACAAACGGCAGACAACCCAGCACCGTCCCGGCCACGCGCCTAAAGCGCAAATGGTTGCCTTCCGGCCGGAACATCAACCCAGTGAATTCCCACAAGCAGCCTGCGGTGATGCCCAGAAAAAGCAGACGAAAAGTCGTGGCTCCGCCGAACACGCCCCCCAGCATAGCGATGACAAAAAAGATGGCGGAAATGACGCGCTGTTTCATGCTTATTTTTAGGAGTTAGGAATCAGGGGAGAGGAGGCAGGAGGCTATTTTAATGGGGTTCATATTTATTTGAATATAATTTATACAAAGAATCTGGCAAAGAGAAGGGTGTAGTATCATTCTATTCTCCAAACCAACCTTATAGCAGATTTTAGGCCAAGTCACGTTCCTTAAGGAGTTATCGAAGCACACCTGATTCCTGACCCCTAACTCCTGACCCCTACCTAAAAACCCCCCTTCACCCGTCGCCAAAGCTCCCCCATCGACCGTTTATTGGTCTCCATATTTTCGCGGCTGCGGTTGTTTTGCAGCACATCCCAGTCCCCACGTTCATTTTTGAAAAGCAGAAACGGGAATACGTAGTTGTTGCCCCTTAAACTATCGCCCAACAGGCCAAACCGCAGGTCGTTGACTTGCAACGTGTCGCCCCGGTAAGGTTTTACATTGTAGTAGCCATCGGAAAACCAAAGCAGAAAACGCTTGGCGCGGTCTTCGTCCGGGATGCCCTGCAACAGCTCGTGGTGTTTGGGCAAGGTCGAAATACTTTTGATGCCTGGCACCCGGTCGTTGAAGCCATACAGGCCAAAGTAATAGGCGGTATCGCCCTCGGCCAGGCATGACCACACAATGTTGTTAAAAATGGTCGGATTGGTGTAATACCGTTGATAATCGATGCCTTTGGCTTGCAGTGTTTGTTCAAATGCGCGATCGACAGTGTGTTTATGCCAGACCGTGTACAGACAGAGGTACCCACAAAACCAGGCCAATCCGGCCCAGTTCCACCAGGCCCGGCGACGGTCGGTACGCGCCAAACGCGACAGCACTAACAGGCAAATGCCAAAAGGCAAGGTGCAGAGCGGATCAACGACCGATACGGTACACCATTGCACCCGCAGGTCGTCGAAAGGTTGCCAGATTTGGGTACCCCAATTGGTAAAGCAGTCCAAAATAGGATGGGTAAAGATGCTCCAGAAGAACAGAGCCACCCACGCGCGGTAGGGCAGTTCTACCAGCGGAAGCTCGCTTTGCCAGTAGTCGCGCCAGAGCTTCCAGCCAAACCAGGCACCCAGCAGCAGCAGCGGCAGCAGAATGTACCAGCGTAGCCCCTCGCCCAATAATACTGGGATCAAGTTGATGCCCGTCGCCGCACCTAAGTAGAAAAGCAACCACAAAGTCGCCGTAGTGGCTTTATAGCCCGGCTTTTGGTAAATGTTGCCCGCGTAAAACCGTTGCGCGAGCCACGCCAGCAGCCAAGGGGCCAGCACAGCGAACAAAAACGAGTGCATGAAGCCCCGGTGAAAAGCAGTGGACGTGATTTCATCGGTGAAAAAAGCCGCGAACACGTCCAGGTCAGGAATGGTGCCGCCGATGGCTCCCCAGAGCATGGCCCGGTTACCGATCTTCTTGCCAGCCACCAATTCGCCGCAGGCGGCTCCTAATACTACTTGGGTGAGTGAATCCACCTTTTTGAACTATGAACTATGAATTATGAATACGGCGGTTGTTTTTTGAAGCGGCAAAAGTAGGAAAGAAACTATGCGGTACGGGAATCTTTTGTCCAACAGTTTCATTTCCAGTCCTCTATCAGTCGAAGGGACGCGATAGTTTTAACTTTGAATAAAAAACCCACCAACTATGAAACACCTCTCTTTCCTCCTATGCTGCACCCTGTTTGTTGTCTCCCTGGTGGCCCAGAACACCGCCACTTGGTTTCCGCCGGGTGCCAAATGGCAATATGATTATGAAAGCCTCGGCGGACCAGGCCTGGAAATTTTGGAACACGTTGGACCGGAAGTGGTCGGTGGACAGCTGTGCGCCAAATTGCATTGGTATGGCTATCGGTACGGTTGGATGCCCGGGCCTGTCAACCACGGCTATCAATATATGTACGCCCAGCACGATTCCGTCTTCCGGTGGACGGGTTCGGCTTTTGAACTGTTGTACGACTTTACGCGGCAAGCGGGCGATGCGATCATGCCCTCCAGCGGCCTCTATGACGCGGGTACCGTCGATGCTACGGGTGTGGATACCCTTTGGGAGGTGCCGGTTCGTTTTCAGGATATTTCGCTGTTTGGCGCAAACCTGCCGGACACGCTACGCACTCGGGTGCATGAACATTTTGGCGGTCAGCATTTGATCTACTGGGACATTGAAAGCCCGATCACCGAGATACAGTATGGCTTGACCTGCTACCGCGACGACCAGTACCCGCACCCAGACTGTTACTTTGGATACGATCCCCGTTATCGGCCTTTTCCAGTCGGTACTGCCACGTGGAGCGAGGAGGACGGTAGTTTTTGCGGTTTTCGCGGCTACCAGTACAAAATGGAGGGCGACACCGTAATCTCCGGCGTGGGACAGAGCAAGAAACTATATTCCCGTAATACCTACGTGGGCAGTTATGGCTGCCCGGTGCTGGGCAACAACATGAACCTGGACGAGCCGTTCCAACTGCTAGGTATATTGAGCCAAAATGTGCCGCAAAAAAAGGTGTATTTCACTCGCCTGATTGAGAATCCCCTGTTCCCCCTATGCCTTATTGGAGCGGGCGAGGAACAGTTCCCGTTGCACCAACCGGTGCTGCTGTATGATTTTGACTTGGCGGTTGGCGACACCATCGCCTGGCGAGATTCCTACAACACCGTGCTGTCCATAGATTCCATCCGACTAAAAGATGGCACTTGGCGGCGCACTTTTCAGTTCGACGAACAAGGGTATTATTTCTGGATAGAAGGCATCGGCTCCAACTTGGGTTTGCTTGCTTCTTACGCCGACTTAATGTTGACCGACGTCGGTTGTACGTTGCGGTGTTTCCGGGAAAACGGCCAATTGAAATATCCCAGAGAACTGGCCAATGACGTGTTTTGCGATAGTATTTTAACGGCTATTACTGATCCGAAAGACCTGAGTGGCCAGATGCAACTTTATCCCAACCCGACTACTGGCACCATCACGTTGGAAATACCCGGCGATGCGGTGCCCGCTTTGGCGCGCCTATTCGATGCCCAAGGCCGGGAGGTAAGCCGCCGCGAGGTCACCGGGATGCTTACGCATTGGACGCTTCCAACCACGGGTAGACAAGTGCTGTTTTTACATTTACAAACGCATGACCAGCGGTCAGGCAATCAGGTACTGCGGGTGGAATAATATTCGTCGTTTCTCAATGGGTGCGAAAGTTTGAAATGCACCCTGTTTACCGTCAATATAGCAACGGGCCAAGCGATTATCTTGTACACCTACCCACAGAGTACAGGGTTCACCGGCCTTGCGATGCCCATCCAGTAATTGGCTTAATGGTTATTGAATCAAAATTTTTGGCAAATCTTGATGTAAAAAATGGTTTGCACTACCAATAACCATTAACCTACAACTACTTACAGAGGAGTCATTGCCAACCATTGGCCATGACTCCTCTTTTTAATGCCCTCCGCCCCGCACTACTTCTGCATTGCTATTGGCATTATATCTGATAAAAACCACGCACACTGCCGCCAGCATCATCAGCACCCCGGCCAGCCGAAGGGCGTTTACCGGATTGTTGCCCAGCCACGACTTATAGTAAAGAGGAATGGTAAAGGTTTCAATCAACATGGGCAGCACGATGAACATATTAAAAATTCCCATGTACACCCCCGTGCGCTCCGGCGGGATGCTGCCCGCCAACATGATGTAGGGATTGCCCATCATGCTTGCCCAACACAGGCCAATACCAATCATCGGGACGTATAACATAGCCTCCTGCTTGATCATCGGAATGGCGAGCATACTGAGGCCGGCTAAAAAGAGGCAGATGCCGTGCAGTGATTTCGGGCCGTATTTCTTGGCCAGTGGGGCCATGCTCAGGGCAGCAACGAAGGCTATGGCATTGTAAAAAGCCCCCAGTGGGCCAACCAGCAGCTCGGCCTCCCGGAACAAAGGATTGTTGGCATCCACCGTGTCATACAAGGATTTGGAAATGGCCTTGGCGATGTACTGCCAATAGATAAAGATGGCGTACCAACTGAACAACATCATCGGGCCCATGAGCTTCATGGTCAAGGGCATTTCTTTGATGGCCTGCCCGATCTCGGTAAAAGTGGCTCCTACACCTTTCGGTGCGCGGCGGATTGCGTCTTTTTCTTCCTCGGTCAGCGGGTTTTCCTTGGTGGTGTACAGTGACCACATGATGGAAGTGATAGACACCACTGCCCCGATGAGAAAAGCTATTATGGTCGTGGTTGGTATGCGGCCCACTTTGTCCGCCACCCCGATGGACAAAAAATTGATGAGCAAGAACGGGGTGAGGTAAGACAGCGTCTGGCCCAGCCCCGTGAAAGCACTCTGGCTCAGGAACCCAATGGAGTGCTGGCTCTTGTCCAGTTTGTCGCTGACGAAGGCGCGGTAAGGCTCTTGGGTAATATTGTTGGCGGCATCCAGTATCCACAGCACGCTGGCCGCCATCCACACCGTGCTGCTGAAAGGCATGACCAAGAGCGCAAGGCTACAAAAAATGGCCCCGACGAAAAAGTAGGGAGTCCGCCGCCCCCAACGGGTCAGGGTGCGGTCGCTCATGGCCCCGACAATGGGCTGGATGATGAGGCCGGTCATCGGCCCAGCCAACCAAAGCAGTGGCAGGCTGCTTTCCTCCGCCCCCAAATAGGAATAGATCGGACTCATGTTGGCCTGTTGTAGTCCGAAACTGTATTGCAGGCCTAAAAATCCGAAGTTCATGCTCAGGATTTGCGGCAGCGAGAGGAGACTTTTTTTGATGCTCATGGAAAAGAAAAGCGAGAGAATGGATGGTTGGCCGAAAACAGGAGTCAGGCTGCGAAACAGGATTTTGGCAGTAGGCCGAACTGGCCGGGCAAGATTAGGCAAAGATTTTTGATTGGCCTATTTGATTTTGTAACCGGAAAAAGATTTACAGGAATTCCAGGCAATATGTATGTACGATCTTGTTAATGTTTGCGGATTCGCCAATCTTGGCAAATCTTCTTTGTCATAAAAACAATAGACAGCCAAAACGCCGCTATGTTTGCCTATCTAATATCGTTCGCGACGATTACGAGGTACCCTTTAATAAAAACTATTTCACCATTTCTTGTTGCGTGCCCCAATCTCTCCGGCAGCACCGGCTGTCGGTAGAATGTTTACGCCCCTAGCGTGGTTTCTATGCCCACAATTCACCATTTTAAACCGTTCTTCCAAAAATGAATCAACTTTCTTTTACTCCCCCCCCCTTCGGGACGGGGCTGGGCCACGCTTGCCCTCTTCTTGACGATCTTCTGCTTCGTTCCCGCTAACTCTTGGGCGCAGATGAACAAGTGGATCCTCAGCCCGACGCTGGTTGATTTCAACAACCAGACCGCTGCTGCCCAAAGTTGGCTGCCCAACAACAGTTACACTGTCGAGAACACCGCCTCTGATGCTAGCGGCAACGTGATTTTCTATATCCAGAACAGTGCGGTATATCTGTCGAGCGGTGTGCAGGTCGGCAGTCTGCCGAACGTACAGGGTACCTTTTGTGGCGGAAACGTTTATTACGGTCCCGTGTATGAAATAGCAATCGTGCCGGTACCGGGCTCTTGCAACCGCTTTTACATCATTTGGTCCGGGTATAAGGGCGTATGCGGCACGGCCCTTTGCCGGGCCACCATCACCGTGAACAGCGGTGGCACTCTGGCCATCAGCAGTGGCACCCTGGTGGACGAGGCCGCCGGGGCCTCCAGTGCCTTAGCCGTCACTAAGGCCGATGGATCGGGCAACCGAAGTCTATACTGGGTGGGTGGCCTGAAAGGAATAGTCAAATACACCATCTCGGCCAGCGGAGTCAGTGCCGGTACGACCTTGGTTGCTTACACGGGCGGTATTGGCGCGCCCGGTTATGAAGGTGCCGAGGCCGAAGTGGACCAAGGGGAGAAAAATGTGCTTTGGGTGGATCGTAGTGGGGAGGTGTTTTCCGCAGATATAAGTGTACAGGGCGGCACTGTTAGAAAATACATCTACCCAAAGCGACTTGGGTCTTGGGGGGTGGAGTTTGACGACTCCGAAGCAGGCTTTTATGTATCGACTACTACCTCTACCGGAACCGTCAGCGGCGGAATCCATCATTTTTCCGATGTGGCCAATACTACCACATCGACCCTGGTGAGTTCCACGGCGAACTACCAAAAAACATTTATCGAAAAGGCCAAGGACGGCAGCTTTTATGCGGTTAACAAGGATGGCATTTTGGGTAAGTTTACCGGTAATGGCCCGGCGACCAATGCCTTTGGGAGCTTGCAGGTGTTTTCTTCCGGCAATCTTTTCAGTGGCAGTGGCAGCCACTATAAGTTGCCCGATCAGATCGATGGAGACAACTACGACTACTTTTTTGGCGTGAACCCCTACAACCTGACGGGTATGGCCATCAATGGCACTCCTTTAGTAGATATGGTGCCACCGCCGCCGCCGACTTTTTACAACTGTCTCCCGATCTCGCTGGCAACTCTAATCTGTTTGGTAATTATCTGGGCCAGACCTTTGCCGTGCGTATCACGGGCGTGAACCCTTGTGGAGACAGTCAGGACGTGTTGCTGTGCTATTTCCGGGTGTTAGGTGCCCCGGCCCCAGCCATGATCAATTTGACGATCAATCCAGGCACTGGCACCCCTTGTCCGGCAGCACACACGATTGTTACAGCTTGTGTGGTCAGCCAGTATTCGGCCTCGGTGAATGTGGCCAACAGCTCTGGGGATATTACTTTTTATTCCATAAGAATTGACCGCGTTGATTGTGCCACGGGTGCGGTCATCGGGGGACCACTCTATGTTGGCGGACAGGTCGCAGTAGAGGGGCCCAAGAAATTGACCGCCCTCGCATTGAACGATTTGGTTATCAACGGCAGCACCGGCTATTTTGTAGGAAAGTGCAACACTTGCTACCGGGTAGAAGTCACCATTGGCAACGACTGTGGCAGCTCGAGCGATTTTTCCTTCATCAGGATAGCTGCCTGTCTGGACGGTGGTAGTGGTGACCGGGAGAGTACAGATGCTGAGCCTCGGGCTAAGCTGGAGGGCATACACCTGGCCCCTAATCCGGCGGAAGAGAGCATCCGGTTCCTCTCCCCTGAAATGGACCGGTTGCCGGAAGGCTTGCGGTTGGTAATCTTCAACAGCCTCGGCGATGTCATGCTGCGTATGGAACACCTCGCGCTTGATACGCCCATTTCCATCGGCACCTTGCCCAATGGTTTGTATGCCTACCGCTTGGAGACGACAGAAGGTGCCATATCCGGCCAATTCCTGAAGCAATAATATTTTTTCATCTGGCTGCTATGCTACGTAAGTGGCATGGCAGCCAGATTTTTTTTGTGATGAAAAAAAACTGCTTTTAACTGCTTTGTGGGGCTGCCTTTTTAGTGTATCGGCTCAAAATTTAGTTTTGAATCCGAGCTTTGAAGAAATGGCTAAATGCCCCTACCTTGAAACTGCGGATACGGGTAGCTTGCACTTGGCCAAATACTGGTATTCTCCTGGTAAAACGTCCGACTATTTTCATGCCTGCGCTAATGGAAACAACAGCATTGATGCAAGGGCAGACGTACCCAAAAATGCAGTGGGCTACCAATATGCCCGAACGGGCGATGGCTACGCTGGTATTGCGCTCATGGATTCCACACCGTTTTCGATCATTCCACACGCCATCTATCGAGAATATGCGGAAGGAACTTTACTTAGTCCTCTTCAAAAAGACAGTGTCTATCAGGTCAAATTCTTTGTCAGCAGGGGTGACAATCCGGAAGTTGCTAATCGTGCCACTGACCGTATCGGGGCATATTTTCACCAGCAATTCATCGTGCCAACGGTATATATCACCGGTGTACCTTTCATCATTAATGCCCAGCCGCAGGTAGAGAATTTGCGCGGACGTTTCCTATACGATACGGCTGGCTGGACGGCTGTCTGTGAGTATTTCCGGGCCAAGGGTGGGGAGGCTTACCTGACCATCGGCAATTTTTACGACGATGCGCAGACCCCCTACGTGCAGACGGCTCCGACCATCAGTCATAACGCCAGTTACTATTATTTAGACGATGTCTCAGTCGAAAAGGTGCCGCAGCACCGCTCGCCGTATAATTTTACTGACCACGCCGTCATCTGCGCCACCGATGCTCTCAGTAGTTATCAGGTGCCCGATGCTTTGAGTCAAGTGCTCTGGAGCACTGGTGATTCCGCGCATCAGGTGGACATCCCCGGGGCGGGCCAGTTATGGGTGCGGGCCATGCTCGACGGATGCCTGTTTACGGATACGTTCCATATTGCCTACGTGCCACCGCCCCAATTTTCTTTTGGGGCAGACTCGGCCGAAGTATGCGTTACCGCCCTGCCGCTGGCCTTCCAGACCGATGATTGCTGCGCCCGGGTGCTGTGGTCCACTGGGGACACTACGCCCGCCACTACCATCTCCCAACCCGGCTGGGCGTGGATAGCAGAGATCAATGTTTGTGGGACGCTCCGCGATTCGCTTTACATCACGGTGGCCCTACCGCCCGCTCTGGACTTGGGACAGGATACGGCCCTGTGCGACACTTTACCTTTCCTGCGTACACTATCGGCTTCCGCAGGGATGGATGCGTATCGCTGGAGCACCGGCGACACGACGGCCGCTGTCCAGGTCGGGCAGCCGGGGCGGTATTGGGTGGAGGCACAAAACGCATGCGGGCTTTTTAGGGACTCGATCTGGATAAAAGACCTGCGCCAAGACTGGCTGCGCCTGCCCCCGGACACCACTTTATGCTTGCGGCAGCCTTTGTCACTGCAAGCCCAACCTTCTTTTGATGCTTACACCTGGAGTACCGGAGAGCATATTGCTCAAATCGAAGTGCAAGCTTATGGCCGGTACTATCTGACCGTGACCAATGCCTGTGGGATGCAGCGCGATTCGGTCAACATCCATGAAAGCAACCGCCCCAACGTGGTCTTGCCGCTGGCTATATCCCTGCACTTGGGAGATTCGATGCAGTTGTTGCCCCTGGTGAGCCACGACAAACCAGTGGACTACGTTTGGGAGTTTAGCCCCTACCTAGGCTGTACAGACTGTGCGGAGCCATTTGCACGACCCTTTGTTGCGAGCGTCTTTCGGCTGATCGTCACTGATGCACTGGGCTGCACCGCCACGGCAGTCATACCGGTCAGCGTATTGGAAACGCAACGGATCTATGTGCCTAACATTTTTAGTCCCAATGACGACGGCCAAAACGATCGGTTAGTAGTCTATTTCGGGGGCGAAGTAGAAGCTGTGTTGTCAGCGGTGGTATTCGACCGTTGGGGCGAAACAATGGTGGAGCAAAAAGATATCCCCGCCGGGCAATCTTTGGAAGTGTGGGACGGACAATACCGAAACAAACCTGCCGGACCGGGCATCTATGTAATAGTGTTGAAGCTGCGCATGGTAGACGGCAGGATCGTGCACCGGGCCACCGATGTAGCACTGGTGCGTTGAAAAGCTGTTGCGCGTTTTAAATTTTTGCTAGTGGGCGGCGTTCAAGTCCCTGATAAGCGGGATATTTCAGGTGTACCAAAGAAGCGTTGTAAAAACCACAAGACTTCGCTTCCTGTAGGTCAAACTTTCGCGTTCTTTGTGCCGCACTGGTTACGTTGGCCACATTAGCACATTAACCCATGCGTCCTCCCTCCACATTCGATTGGCTTGTTTTGGTATTTCTGGGTGCCATGTGGGGTGCATCGTTCATTTTTATCAAACACGCCGTCCAGATTTTCGATCCGCTGCACATGGCCATCTGGCGGATGGTACTGGCCACGTTGATCTACCTGCCGATTGCGGTGGCCTACTGGTCAAAAATTGATTGGAAACGGTGGCGACCCCTGTTGGTGGTGGCGTTTTTTGGGTCGGCCATTCCCAATTTCCTGTTCGCGGTGGCCCAGCGTCACGTCAACAGCAGCCTGGCCGGGATGCTCAATTCGCTTACACCGCTGTTCGCACTGATCTTGGGGGTGGGTTTTTTTCAAATGACTTTCACCCGCAACAAGCTGATCGGGGTGGCCCTGGGCCTGACTGGCACCACGATGCTCATTTTGTTCAATAGCAAGAGCGGCGTAGCGGGCAACGCCTTTTTTGCCAGCCTGTGTGTGTTGGCGACGGTCTGCTACGCCATCAATGCCAATGTGGTGAACACTTGGCTGCGCGACCAACCGGCGGCGGGCATCGCCTCGGCAGCCTTTATTATCACCGGCCCTATTTTTATCATCGGGCTATGGGCCTCCGGTGCCTGGGAAGCCGTTTGGCAAAATCCCCGAGCCTGGGAGGGGATGGGTTACGTGTTCTACCTGGCGGCTATCGGTACCGTCTTTGGGTCGATTTTGTATTTCTGGTTGTTGCAGCGCACGAGTGCCATTTTCGCCACGTCGGTCACTTATCTATTGCCGGTGACGGCCATTGCGCTGGGGGCCTTTGATGGCGAAGCACTTGGGTGGATGGACTTGGTGGGTACGCTGGTGATTTTGGCGGGGCTGTATGTGGCGCGGAAATAAAAATGCCCTAGGCCCAACGCTTGGCAGAAAATTGTCGTCATGCTTTAAAAAATGCCCTGCGCATGGTCAAAAGAATCTTTCTTTTCCAAATTCCAATAGATTGTTGGTTCCTACCGAATAAAACCACCTTCTTATGACAAAGCCAACTGCTAAACTTGCCTTCCTGTTCGGCCTGTACACTGCGCTGCATTTTGCATCTGCTTGTTTTGATACGAATTGTGATTGCCCCACCGTAGAATTTCCCTTTTTCGACTACCGAGGCTTAAAGGCCACTACTAATAATCCGGTGACCGACAAGGTGCTAAAAATAGACATTGCGCTTGATTCGGTGTTTTTCGTGGCCGAGGCCAGCCCCCGGCGAGGAGTGGGATTCGTTACTTCCGCCTACGCCTGCTCTTGTGACTATCAGGGCAGCAGCGGCGACAAATTCCCGGTCGTATCGATAGACGTGTTCGCGGATCGGGACTTCACTAGTCAGCTGTCGCAGGACAGCTCGCTGATTAAGTTGTTTGAAGTCAACCGGATGGATATCAGTACGGGTGGTGTAAGGAACATTTATGGATCCCTTTTTGGCCAATTTGATACGCCCACCCGGCTAACGCTGGCTAGCCTGCCCGACGACTTGAGTCAGCCGTATGTCTTTACCGTCCGCATTACTAAGGGCAATGGGGTTATGATGAGCATTCAAACGGACACGATTCGGTTTCAGTAATTTACCAGTTATTGAAACCAACTGGCGTACAATACATAGTTATTCGCAATTCGCTCGATCTGTCCCCGAAAGAGGTCCGGGGTAAGCTCCTTCACCCGCCGCGCCGGTACGCCCGCGTACACGCCGCCGGTCTGGCAGACGAAATTCTCCAGCACCACCGCCCCGGCTGCAATCAGGCAGTTTTCCTCCACTACGGCTTGGTCCATGATGATGGCCCCCATACCCACCAGCACGTGGTCGTGCAAGGTGCAGCCGTGTACAATAGCCCGGTGCCCAATGCTGACTTGGTTGCCGATCGTAGTACCGCACTTCTGGTAGGTGCCATGCAAAACAGCTCCATCCTGAATGTTCACCTTGTTGCCGATGCGAATGAAATTAACGTCGCCGCGCACCACCGCCTGGAACCACACCGAGCAATCGTCGCCCATGGTCACATCGCCGATGATCGTGGCATTTTCCGCCAAAAAACAGTTTTGGCCAAATTGCGGCACATAGCCGCGACAGGGAAGGAGCATTTTTTTAGTTATGAGTTATAAGTTATGAGCGAATAAAATTGGTTGCAATAAATTGATTTTCAACATTTTGTGAACTATTAAATAAATTTAATAGTTTGGTGGACAATCAATAGGGTATAGAGGCTGACCAAAAGCATTTTGCTTGACCATAATTATATAGAGAAATCCTCAAATCGGCCATAACTCATAACTCATAACTTTTTAAGCCTACATACCGCCCAAGCGACAGCGGCTCCAAAGGCGTTGGCCAGCATATCATCGAACTCGAAAAAGCGGCCCGGCAGAAAAGCACCTTGTACAAATTCCATAAGTATGCCATAGCCCGTCGCGAAAAGGAAAATAAACAGTCCTTCACGAAACGTGGGTACCCGCCCAGTAAGGCGGGTAAGGCTCCACCACGACAGACTGGTCAGCCCGGCATAGGCGAGGGCATGGCCCAGTTTATCGGGCGCGAAAAGGTCGAACTGCGGCAGCTGCACGCTCGGCATGATCGATACGCCAGTGACCAGCCCAAGCCAAAGTAAGGCAGGCAACCATGCCAAATTTTTTTTGTTCTGTACAGTCATGCTTCTAGCTGAAAAAAGTTCCAATATTACGTTGTTGGCCGGACAAACCCAGAAACGGTTAAATTGCCGGGTAAAATCAACTGTCTGCTCGGTATGACCAAGATTTTGCCGTTTTTGCTGTTTTTTGGCTTCGTTTGGGGCGTTCCCAGCACGGCGCAGAGCGGTTTTTACCTGTACACTGGTCAAAAACAGGCGGAAATCCCTTTTGAATACACCAACAATTTTATTATCCTGACGCTGAACTTCAATGGTTCGCTGCCCCTGCGCTTCATCTACGACACTGGCGCGGAACATAGCATTTTGAGTAAACGCGAAATTACAGACATACTACGGGTGCCTTACGAGCGGGAATTTCGGGTCATGGGGTCCGACTTGAAGACAGAGCTGGTAGCCTATCTGGTGCGCAACATTCGTTTGGACATCCCTGACCGGGCGATAGCCCCCCGTCAAGACGTACTGGTGCTACAGGAAGATTACTTTCGGTTTGAGGAGTATGCCGGGGTGCTGGTCCACGGTATCCTGTCGGCCCATGCGTTCGCCAGATTTGTGGTCAAGATCAACTACCAGACCCATATACTTACCCTGTATGACCGGGAATCGTTCAAAATGCGCGAGCCAGGCTTTGTAGAAGTGCCAGTAGAAATATTCCGCAACAAAATGTACTTAAACACAGTAATTCAAGTGCGCTCCGATTCGATGGCCCCGGTCAAGCTGCTGCTCGACACTGGGGCAGGATTGCCATTATTGTTGTTCGCCGATACCCACCCGCTCATCCATCCCCCCGCCAATGCTATTCCAAGCAACATCGGCATGGGCCTGGGCGGTTTTCTGCAAGGCTTCACGGGGCGGATCAGCAGTTTCGACCTGGGGTCTTTTTCGCAAAAAAACGTAGTCACTTATTTTCAAAGCCTCGATTCGGTCCAACGGCTCGAATACCTGAATAAGCGCAACGGCTTGATTGGCAATGCCATTCTGGAGCGTTTTCAGGTTATTTTGGATTATCAAGGCGGCAAGATTTGGCTGAAACCTGGCAAGAACTATTTCCAGCCTTTCGTGTATGACCGAAGCGGGCTAAACGTGATCGCTTCTGGTCTCCAGTTCAATACCCTCACCGTACAGAGTGTGTTGCCCAAGTCGCCTGCTGCCGAGGCCGATCTCCGCGAAGGCGACGTGATCTTACGTGTGGGGTTGATGTCTTCCAATCTGATGTCGCTGTCCGATCTGCAACGTATGTTGCAAAGAAAGCCCGGCAAAAAAGTAAAAATGGTCGTTCAGCGGGATGGAAAAAGGCTCAAAAAGACGTTTTTTTTGCGGGAGCTGATTTGAAAAAGAGTGTAGAGGGTGGAGCAAATTAACTCATTAGCACACTTACCTATCGTGTCCAATCCAATTGATCGTCTTACCCAACTGGTCCGGGCCAACATCTTAGCCCTACAGCCCTACGCTTCGGCACGGGACGAGTTCACCGGCTCAGCCGCCATCTTTTTGGACGCCAATGAAAACAGTCTCGGTGGGCCGCTTGCTGCTGATTATTCGCGCTATCCCGATCCACAGCAAAAAGCGTTAAAAAATTTGCTGGCTGTCCACAAAGACCTGACCCTCAACCAGATATTTATTGGTAGTGGCAGCGATGAGGCCATTGATTTGTTGCTCCGAGCCTTTGTGGAGCCGGGCATAGACAATGTGTTGATTCTGCCGCCTACCTACGGGATGTACGCGGTACAGGCCAACATCCACGGGGTCGAGATCAGGCGAGCCGTGCTGCGGCCCGACTTTTCCCCCGACGAGGCGGCCATCCAGGCAGCCACCGACGCGCGGTCCAAGCTGCTGTTCCTCTGTTCGCCCAACAACCCCACCGGCCAATGCCTGCCCGACGAATTCGTGCTACGGATGCTGCACACGTTCCCTGGCCTGGTAGTGGTGGACGAGGCTTACGCCGATTTTGCCGACCGACCCTCCTGGAGCAGCCGCTTGGGAGAGTTCCCAAATTTGGTGGTGTTACAAACACTGTCCAAAGCCTGGGGCTTGGCCGGTCTACGCGTGGGCATGGCCTTCGCCAATCCGTTCGTCATCAGTATTTTGAACAAAATAAAATATCCGTATAACCTTGCTCTACCCACCATCCAACTGGCCGAACAAGCCCTTGGGCAAGGGGCTGATGTACGAAAAAAAGTGGCCCTGCTGCTTGCCGAGCGCGAGCGATTGGCAGCCGAGTTAGCGAAATTGGCCTGTGTGCGCGAAGTTTTTCCCAGCGATGCCAATTTCCTGCTGATGCGCACCACCGATGCGGACAGCATCTATCAACATCTTTGCGAACAGGGCATCGTAGTGCGCAACCGCAGCCGCGAACCGCAGTGTGTACAGTGTTTACGGATTACGGTGGGGACAGCGGGGGAGAATGATCAGTTGTTGGAGGCATTGGGTGCATACTCCTCCCGAAACCCATTATCTTTGAACTAAAATCCAATACTATGATCACCGTATCTACCGAAGCCTATATTTCTGCTCACAACCCCGTCATCCTGCTGCCCAACGTACCAGAGGGAGATTATGAAGTCATTGTAGTCCTTCAACCAAAGCTAACTAATGGTAGATTTAGGACGAAAAAGCCGCGCAAAGCGGGTTTTATTAAGGCCAAGATCACAATGTCTGACGACTTTAATGCCCCATTGGAAGATTTCAAAGAATATATGTAATGAGAGTTTTGGTTGATACGCAGTCTATCATTTGGTTTTCCCTGAATAATCCACGGTTAAGCAAAACTGCTCGGGAGACCTTGGAAGATGGCGAGAACGAGTGCTACGTTAGTATGGCTTCGTTCTGGAAAATGTCTATCAAAATAAATTTGGGTAAAATGGAGATGGATGGGCTGACGTTAGTGGAGTTCATGGATATAGTTCAGGAACACAATTTTATCACGCTCCGTATTGAGCGTGACCACGTTATAGTCAACGGCCAGCTTCCCCTCCATCACCGCGATCCGTTCGACCGAATTATTATAGCGCAAGCTATCACCGAAGCAATGCCCATCGTCAGCAACGATCCGGCTTTCGACGATTATCCCATTCAACGCATTTGGTAAAAATTTGCATTTAAACCAAACTGGCACCAGCATTTTGGAAAGCTACCAAATTAGAAGATGCACGTAAGGAGCCACGCTATTATTACCGTAATACATCCTCCAACAACCGATTCGGATTCAATTTCCCCAGATTCACGCTCCACGAAATCCACTTAAAGTAATTCCCACCGCAAAAAATGGCCGAGGTGTTCGAGCCGCCGCTCATTTCGCAATAGCGTTCTTTCAGATTCTTGGAATTGGCCAGCGGGAAATAAATCTCCAGGTTGCCGTCAAAAAATTCGAGCATCACCCCCGCACTCCATAACACTTGCTCTTTGGCTGGCTTTTCCGCCCCGATCAGCGTCGCGTCATCGAAATAACCCACATCCAGCCAAGGGCGCAGTGGAAGGCCCCAGGGCAGGCGTGCCGGCAGATCAGCCTTTAGGTTCAGGGCCAGGATGTAGTTATTGGAGTTGCCAATGATGCCCCCGAACGACGACCCGAACGGGTTTTTGAATCCGCCGTCCGTTTGGCTCACCTGCCGCGCCCGAAAGCCTTGGTCGTCCGACCGACCAAAATACACCTCGTCGAAGCGGTAGTCGTTGAAGCCTTGCGGATTGAGCGCAAAGGCCACGGGCTCCACACCACGGTTGCGCTCGGTATTTTGCAAGAAATAGCCGACAAAAGCCCGCGCCGTCACTTTACGCTTGGCTTGGTAGTAAAACCGCTGTTTCCACTCCAACGAACCGCGTACGTACTTGCCCGGTTGGTCGAAGCGGTTGCGGTAGTCGGGCTGGCTTTCCAGCGTGGCCACAAAATGGTAGGGATTAGGCAACTGCCTCTGGAAAGCCTCATAGCGCAGTTCGTAGATCGTGCTTTTAGACCAGTTTTTTCCAGTGAAGGCGTTGGTTGTATCGAACTGGCCCGTTTCCCGCCCAATGAATAAAGTGCGGAAATTCAAGAAATGCCGGAAAGTGTTGGCCGTGCCTTTGGTGGCCAGTTCGGCACGGATTTGCGGCACCACGCGGTAAAATTTGGAGTAATACGCGTGCGTAAAATTATAATCGAAGTCAAAGGTCTTGGCACTCACGCCCAGCGTGATCTTTGGAAAAATACCGCCGGGAAACAGTTTGTAGCGCAGGTCAACCAAGCCCACTAATTGCTTGGAAGTGAAAGCATAACCGGGCGCGATATAGTACTGAAACTTCCGGGACGGCACGGGCGGGTTGTACAGCAAGGCACCGAGCATGACCTTGTCATAATTGTTCCAGCCGATCCACGGCAGCACGGCGAGAGTGGTCTTGGCTGAATTTTCCACCGCTGCCAACAATTTAAATTGCACCGGCTCCAAGCCCGCAAGCAGGCCACTTGTTCGACGGGTGTTGTTTTTTCGATTGACATCCAGCATATTGTGTTGATGGTCAATACTAAAAGCGTCGGCAGTGGTGGCTGGAAAGTCTACGGTCCTTTGTTTTTCCGTTGCAGCTGGATACCATTGGGTGGCCACGGCTTGGCCATCCTGAAGGGCCGTTACTGAAAATGGTGCATTCAAGTCGCCCTTGTTTTCAATGTTCAACGTCCAGCCATCGCCTTTTTTCCCGACCTTTTGCAGCGCATAGTCAGTCTGTTGCTCCGTCTGCATAGCTTTAAAAAACCAGTCTGCGTCCAGGCCGGACTTCTGGAAAGAAGCCTGCACATCTGCCGGGTAAGGATGGCGAAACCGCCAATCGGTAAAGTACCGCTGCATGGCCGCGTCGAACTTCGCGGTGCCTGCGGCTTGCTCCAGCCAAGCCAGGCACAAACCCGTTTTCATATAAACCTCCATCCCGTAGGCCAGGGGACGAAACTCATTGGAATGGCGGTCGGGCGGGGTAGCCACGTGTTCCCGCGCCAACAGCAGGTAGCCATTTTCGAGCAGAGAACCTTGTTCCTGTGGCTTGAACAGCCACTTGGGACCCTTTATAAGCTCATCCACGCTACTGCCGCCCCAATACTGCTTCATATAGCGCAGCTCATAATACGTATTAAAACCTTCGTCCAGAAAAGGGTGGTCGCGTTCATTACTGGCCAACAGCCCATAAAACCAATTATGGCCCACCTCGTGGGTAATCACCTCATCGAGGGCCTTGGTATTGGGCGAGTCATTGATCACGGTGATCATCGGGTACTCCATGCCACCGCCCGCGCTGAGGGCTGAATGTACCGCCGTGGCTTGGGGCCACGGGTATTCGC
>JAYUXG010000369.1:0-9460 GCA_043753125.1 Saprospirales bacterium
GTTGTGAACTGCGCCAATCCTTTGGCAACTCTCACTGCGGTCGGCGGTGGCACTTATTTATGGAACAATGGCTTGGGAACAAACCCTACTGTTACGGTAACGCCTCCTTCTACTACGACCTACACCGTTACTGTTACGGCGACAAATGGCTGCACTGATACTGAAAGCGTCATCGTCACAGTGGTCAATACGCCGCCGATGGCAATCATTACACCTATTTCGGCCACTATTACCTGTACTGCTCCTTCGGGGACCTTCACGGCCTCTGGCGGCGGGACTTATTCCTGGAGCAATGATTTGGGAACCAATCCTACTGTTACGGTAGCTCCTGCTTCCACTATGACCTACACCGTTACCATCACGGCGACAAACGGCTGCACTGACACCGAAAGTGTTACTGTTATGGTAGACACTACAGCACCGACGGCAGCCATCTCTCCTGCCAATCCTGTTGTGAACTGCGCCAATCCCTTGGCGAGCCTCACCGCTTCCGGCGGTGGGACTTATTCATGGAGCAATGATTTGGGAACGAACCCTACTGTTACGGTAAACCCTTCTTCAACAACAACTTACACCGTTACTGTCACGGCGATAAATGGCTGCACTGACACTGAAAGTGTCACCGTCACAGTGGACAATGCGTCGCCGGTGGCAGCAATAAATCCAATAGACTCAGTTTCTATCTGTCCGGAAAATTCGGTGACGCTCACGGCAAATCCGACAGGTTCTTATATATGGAGCACCGGAGCGACGACGAAAAGCATCTCGGTTTCAACTGCCGGAGTTTATACAGTTGCTGTTACCACGGCAAACGGGTGTTCGGCGGTTTCGATGCCTGTAACGGTAGCAGTCAATCCTTTGCCGCCAACGCCGGTAGTTTCTCCATCCGGCCCGGTCATGCTGCAGGAGGGAGATTCTGTAACGCTCACGGCAAGTTTTGCAAGTTCCTGGTTGTGGAGTACCGGCGACACGACCCAAAGCATCACCGTTTCGGACACAGGAAACTATTCGGTCGTTGTTACCGACATCAATGGGTGTTCGGCGGCTTCCGATCCAACATTCGTTGATTTCACCGTCGGCACAAGCGAGACTACGCTCCCCGAAGACTTTCATATCTCTCCTAACCCTTCTTCCGGGTTCTTCAAAGTCGAGTTCTTTTTGCCAGAGGCAAAAATAGTGGCGCAACGCGTACTGAACGTGTTAGGGCAGGTCGTCTGGGCAGCTGCGCCGGAGCTGAAAGCGGGCCAGTATCACCGCGAAATTGACCTCGGCATGGTGATCATACCAGGCATCTATCTGCTGGAAACGCGGTTGGACGGCCGGGCGTTTTTGCGGAAGATTGAGGTTCAATGAATGGAAACTTCAACTTTCAAAAATAAAACTATGGCCTGCAAACTTGACACTTGGACCAAAGCGTGCAGTTGCTGCGGATGCCGGGCAAGATTTATAAAATGGAGTTGCGGATGCGTTACCGTGGAGATTTTGGACGAATCAAAAACTGGCCGGTGTTCGGACTGCGATAATTTTTCCGCACAGAAAGAATACTGCGGAAAATCTGGCTGGCCGGGACATGATTAAGGTTACAACGACCAGAAACCGCGATTCTTCTCTTAAAAAAATGTTGTGGAGACCAGATACCACTTAAAAAACGGGGCGTCACCGAAAAGCCTGACGAGTAGGATCAAAACGAAATAGAATGAAGAACGCAATCCTCCGCCTGTTGCTAGCAACCATTGTGGGTATGCCCTCACTAGCCCTTTGCCAAAGTTTTATTTTCTGTCCGGATATTGAGACTCCAGAAAAGAAAGGTTTTGATGGTGTCAAAGTCTCCATCGTGTTTGATGACAGCAGGACGTATGATAAGAAGCGAAAAGAAAAATGCACGAAAACCGAGATATTCGGGGAATTTGCGAACTGCATCAAGCGGACTTACCCTAATATGCAATTGACCATCCTTGATGAAAAGATGTTCTACGAAGACCCGGCCAAGGGAAGCATTACAATTAAGGTAAAATTCAGACAGTACGATGCAACTTTCTATACCGGCCGGTACGTAGCAAGCACCAAATATGAAGTAAAGATATTTGACAACCGAAAGGAAGAACGCGTTGCCGAACAGACTATTACAGGAGACGGGAAGCAAATGAACACATTGGGCTCCAAGAGCGGGAAAATCGCCTCCAATAGGAGCTTTAAGGAAGCATTTGATAAATTTATTTTAATGATTGATTCGATAAATATAAAATAAACGTAACTGCTCTGGCAGCCGCAGAGCGGCGAAATATTTGTAGTAGTAATAATGTACAAATAGATTTGGAGATGCAGCGCACCGAAATGGGTTCCGGTGCGGGAATTTTGCGGAAGATCGAGGTTCGATTAATTAAGAAATCTCATTTTTCCCAGCTCTTACAGGTTGCTTGAATTGGCGGCCGCGCCAATCAGTCACCTCGCTTCAATTTTCAACCATTAAAACTTGCTATATGAAAAACATTCAAATTTTAACCGTCTGCCTTACACTTCTTAGCTTTACCATAAGCGCGCAGACCAAAATTGACACGCTTACCAACGCAAAAGTCATCAGACTTTCTAAACTTGGATTGCAGCCTTCGGTTGTGATCACCAAAATTCAGAACAGTTATACAATTTTTGATGTCAGCACGGATGGGTTGATAAATCTAAGCGACAATGGGGTGCCTTCTGAAGTAATCAATGAAATGATGAGAGTAGAAACACAGTCAAAAAATGCAATCGCGAATCAAAGAGACTTAAAAGACCCCTTAACAAAAAGGGGGACGGGCATATACTACTACAACCCGAAAGATAGTATCGAGCCGCTGAGGCAAGTGGACCCTACCGTTATTTCAACCAATAAAACGGGTGGGCTTGGCATTGCGGTGGCCCAGGCTTATACCATGGGTCTTGCCCGGGAAAAAATAAAATCAAGCCTGTCTGGAACTAACAGTCACTTACAAATTGAGGAAACTAGCCCCGTGTTTTATTTCTACTTTGAAAGCAGTGCCAGCCGAAATGCCGACAGTTGGTTTTTTGCTACCGCCACCTCTCCAAACGAATTTGTATTAGCCAAGCTGGATGAGAATAAAAACAATAGGGATTTGAAAGTAGGCGATATGAATGCCTATGGAGGCACGTCTGGGGTCCCTGACAAGGCAAAAGTGCCCTTTGACTATGTAAAAGTTGCGGAGGGCATTTATAAAGTCACCTTTAAACAGCCCTTAAAAAAAGGGGAGTATTGTTTCCTCTACGCGAACGCTACTCCGACGAGTTATTCCAACGATAAGGTATTTGATTTTGGAATTCCAAAGGGGGAGAAGTGAATAGCCAATAGAAAGCAATACTTGCTCGCTTGTGTGAAGTGTTCTCTTTTGCCCGCGTCTATTTCAACGATAGTGGCATATCCCGTTTTTTTGGGCAGTTGGATGTAGGCACCCAAATACCTGATTTGGAAGAAATCGACTACGGAATTTCGTTCGTAGGCGGACTGGGTATCGGCGCTGATTTTTTCTTGAATGAAAACGTAGCCATTGAAGCCTTGTTAGGTTATCATCGTATCCAGGATTTTGAAGCCGAGGCTGGCGTAAATGTTATCGGCCTGAACTTTGGCGTCGTGGCATTTATTGGGGGTAGCGAAGAGAAATAATCACCGAAAAGCACGCGTGGTGATAGTAACCAATCAGTCCCGGCAGTCCGTCCTGGCGGGACTGATTTGCGGTTCGATAACTCCTATAAATTCCCCCAAATCCGCCTTACCTTCACTCATCCAAATTACCGCCATTTGTCATCTGCAAAACAAATATGGCCATGAAATACTTCCTGCCTGCCCTGCTCTCTTGTTTGCCACTTTTCCTTTCTGCCCAAACTCCTGACGCCATAGCGGTGGCGAGGGAGGTGGATAGTTTGATACAAGCAGGTCACAAAATTTTTGGAGAACAAAAAATGGAGGAGGCATTGCAGTTACTGGAGCAGGCGAAAGCGGAAGCTGGCATAGGAAAAATAAGCGAATGCTATGCAAAACACCTCCATAACCAAGCCGCCATTTATATAAAACTGGGAAAATTTAGCGATGCAGAACCGTTTTGCAGAATGGCAAAGGACATTCGGGAGCGAGTGCTGGGCAGGCAAAGCCGGGATTATTCCCTGTCCTTGAGCTACTTGGCTACCTTATACTACGAATTAGGCCGGTATGACCAAGCAGAACCTCTTGCATGGGAATTAAAAGAAATCCGGGCTAAAATCTTTGGCATTACCTCCCGCGAATACGCCATCACTTTTCACCTCCTGGGTACGTTGTACTATAAATTGGGGCAATATGATAAATCGGAGTCATATTATTTGGCAGCCAAAAACATTTTTGCAGTAACGCCGGGGAAGCAATCCCCTGAGTATGCAAAAGCAGTGAGCAACCTGGCAGCTTTATATAGTGATTGGGGGAAATACGACCAAGTGGAAAAGCGTTATTTAGAAGCCAAAGCCAAACAGGAAATATCCCCGGGTAAAGAGTCCGTGGACTATGCTTCCACCCTGAACAACCTCGCCTGGTTCTATTTCAGAACCGGTCAATACATCAAAGCAAAGCAGTTCTTTATGGAAGCCAACCGGCTTTTCGCCATAGTGGTGGGAAAGGAGCACGAGTATTATGTGTCTACATTGACCAACCTCGCTTCTTTTTATTATGAGATTGGGCAATACGGTCAAGCAGATTCACTTTTCCTGGAAGCAAAAGGTATTCTGGAAAAAACGGTGGGCAAAGAAAATCATGCTTATGCCGGTACTTTGACCAACCTCGGCGCTTTATATGCTGACGTTGGGCAATATGATAAAGCAGCGTCTATTTATCAGGAAGCCATCCATATTTTAGAAAAAATACTCGGAAAAAACCACCCGGACTATGCCACTGCTTTGGCGAACCTTGGTAATTTGTACTATGAAACTGGAAAGTATGCCGATGCGGAGCGGCTTTTGGAGGAAGCCAAAGCTATAAGGCAAAAAACGCTGGACAATCATCACCCCGACTACGCCACTTCATTGAACAATCTTGCCCGGTTGTATTCCAGTAACGGACAGTATGCCAAGGCAGAGTTCCTTTTTCTGGAAGCCAAAGACATTTACGTCAAAACATTGGGCGTACATCATCCATTATACGCCGCTTCCTTAAAAAACCTGGCCCAGCTATATACCATAAAAGGCGATTTTGGCAAAGCAGATTCACTGTTTTTGGAAGCGAAAGAAATCTTCGCAGCAACACTGGGCAAAGACCATCCGAATTACGCCGCTGCTTTGGGCGGCCTGGCCAGGCTTTACCGAGCGACAAACCGCATCTCCGAATCAGCTCCCCTTCTTCTCGAACTGAACGGTCTCATTCGCCAACTCATTGAAAAATCTGCCTCTTATTTCTCCGAAAAGGAAATGCTGGCTTATCTGCAAACTTATGAGGAGGATGTAGCAAAGTTTCATTCTTTTGCTCAAATAAACCCTACCCGGGAGTTTATCTGCGGCAGTTTCGACAATGCACTTTTCTACAACGGTTATCTGCTTGATAATGCCCGCTACCTTGCCCGTGCTGTGGCCCAAGCGGACAGCCTCACCCGCGATATCTTCGACCGTTGGCAGGGTTGTAAACGCCGTCTTGCCAATGAGTACGCCAAACCCATCGCCGAGCGCCGAGTCATTGCCGAAACAGAGGCCGAAGCGGAGGGTTATGAAAAAATACTCACCCGGAAACTGCCCGTTTTCGGAGAGATCCGCCAGGCGCCACACTGGCAGGACGTGCGCGATCACCTGCGCAAGGGCGAGGCCGCAGTGGAGTTCATCCACTACCACTGCTATAACCCCAAAAAGACCGATAGCATCATGTACGCCGCACTGGTGTTACTGCCCGGCGATAGCTGCCCGCACTTCATACCGCTCTGCGAGCAGCGGCCGCTCGACAACCTGCTCCACGAAAAGTATCCAGACAAAAGATATCAGCGTACCGGCAGCGGCAACTCGCTGTATAGCCTGCTCTGGCAGCCCATCGAGCCGTATCTTAAAGGCGCAGGCACCGTGTACTACACGCCCAGCGGTGCGCTCCACAGCGTCAATCTCGATGGTATTATGCTGAACCCGCGAGAAGACAGTACCCTCATAGACAAATATAAGCTGGTGCGACTTGGCTCCACGCGGCAGTTGGCCGCACCCGTCACCGCAAAAATCGCGGGCAACGACGCGCTGCTGCTCGGCGACATCCGCTACGACGCTGACAGCACAGCCATCCAAACCGAAAACCTCAAAAATCGCGTCGCAATGCGCGGCAGCAGCGAGGAGGGTTTACCCGAATTTGCCGACAGCTTGCGACAAATCCCAGGGTTTGGCCCTCTACCGAGTACCCGGACGGAAGTGGAATTTATCCGGCAACTCATGGGGCAAAAAAAATTCAAGGCCCGGATGTTTACAGATTCCAGAGCATCGGAAGAGGTATTCAAGCAGCTCGCGGATTCTATATCTGCCTCCGGTGCATCGGCACGGGTGCTGCATTTGGCCACACACGGCTATTTTTCCCCCAACCCCAAAAGCAACGAGCGTCGGAGCAAGGGCGGCTTTAGCGACGAATCAGTTTTCAGAGTCAGCGAACACCCCTTCCTGCGCTCCGGCCTCGTGCTGGCAGGTGGTAACCATGCGTGTCAGACGGGCAAGCCGTTCAAAGCGGGTATGGAGGACGGCATCCTTACTGCCTACGAAATCAGCGCGATGTCACTGCTGAATACGGAATTGGTGGTGCTGTCGGCCTGCGAAACGGGCTTGGGCGACGTATCGGGCAACGAAGGGGTGTATGGGCTACAGCGGGCGTTCAAAATCGCCGGGGCGCAGTACCTCATCATGAGCCTATGGGAAGTGCCGGCCGAGGCGACAAAGGATTTGATGTCGACGTTCTACCGCAATTGGTTGGACCGGAAAATGGACATTCCAACGGCTTTCCGGGTGGCGCAGTTGGAGATGAAAAAGAAAAACAAAGACCCGGAGATGTGGGCGGGGTTTGTGCTGGTGCAGTAGGGGTCTTAGAACTATGGCCGGGGCGGTTTTTGAAAACTTAAACCTTTGGAGTAGTGCCAGTTTGAAGGGGGCAGCCCGCTTACTTTTTAGTAGCGTCATGATGGCCTATCCCTTATTCATAAGCTTTGCCCCATAATTGAGATTATGTTAAATAGAAGCAAGAAAACCTAGAATATTGAGTGCTTTTTCAAATTTCGGTCAGGCATCGTGCAGCACCAGCATTGGCACGGCAGTGCGTTGTGCCAATGCCCCCGATACGCTTTTTGCAAACAACCCATGCAGCAGGGAATGGTCGTGGGCAACCACCACCAAACCATTGCAATCGGTGGAGGCCAAAAAATTATGCACGGCCTGCACGATGTCGTGGTCGTGCAAGTAGTGGAAATTGTGCGGAATCGTCCCCAGTCTTTCACTCAACGCCCGTTCTTGTTTCGGGTCGGGTTGATGGTCTTCTTCGTTTGACACGTGGACGATATTCAGCCCGGTATGTTGCAGATTGAGCATCTCCCGCATAATCTGCAGCGACTTTTTGCTCACCTTCATCTTGAAATCGGTGGCGAGCGCGAATCGGGCCATATCTTGAAAAACCGCCTCTGGAGGCACCACGAAGACCGGGACTTTGCTTTTGGAAAGCACCCCTGCAGCTACGCTGCCCAACGAGACACCGAGCAGTCCAATGGCCCCGGTCGTACCCATCACGATGAGCAAAGTGTTCGGGTCCGTAGCCATTTCGCAGATGACACCGACTGGATATCCGATCCGGCACTCCAGCCGAATATCTACCTCCTTCAGACGCGGGCTGCGGGTAAAGTTTTTGGACCATGCCGTCATCCTGCTCAGGCGTTGCTCGACGTAATCGTCCCTGAAAAAGGCGTTGTACATATTATTGTCCACCCCTTCGCTGGGATAGACGACGTACAGCACCGTGATGGAGGTGCCAATTTGCAGCGCGATCTCCAGCGCATACTTCATGGCATTGTTTGCGCATTGGGAAAAGTCCGTGGGGACGAGGATGGTCTTCATAGCTTATAGCGAATGATTGAAAATTCGCTACAAATTTGGGGGACTGTGCTGCCGATCGGCGATGACGGAGATCATGCCCCTGCATGACCTTGTCCCCCTGACCAGTATCACCTTATACTATGACCGCGGTCACCCCGGTCTTTTGCCCCGCACCCGACTTTTGTGCTGCAAACGCAGCAGGTGTGTTCGCCACACTTACTTCGCTGGGCGGTCTTTTTTGGGAAAATCTCTACCGCGATTCTGCATTTTTTCGCAACGCCTTTCGCGGCAATGATCTGGTGACCTTGGTGGTAGCCGTTCCGCTGCTGCTTTGGGCATTGTGGGCCTGACGACGTGGTTCGGACCGTGCCCTGCTGGTGTGGATGGCCATGCTGGCGTATATGTTTTACAACTACGCTTTTTATGTATTTGGAGCGGTGTTCAACCCGTTTTTTCTACTGTATGTAGCGGTGTTCTCTCTATCGTTTTTTGCGCTGCTTTTCTCTTTACCTCGTCTCGACATAGTGACCCTGACCCAAAGATTGCACCCGACAGTCCCTGTGCGCTGGGTCAGTGGCTTCCTGCTGTTTTTGGTCGTTGTGCTCGGCGGCGTCGAATTGAGCCAGGTGCTTGGCACCTTAGTCAGTGGTCGTACACCGCAGTCGCCTACGCTGATTTACGCCCTCGACCTTTCCTGGGTTATGCCGCTTATGGTATTAGGTGCCGTGTGGCTCTGGCAGCGTCGTCCCTGGGGTTATGTATTAGCGACCATTTTAATGCTAAAGAGTATGGCTTATGGACTGGCACTGGTGGCCATGACGGCTTTCGTAGCCGGTTTCAGCCTAACGGGTTTTTGGGATCCATTGCTGCCATTTTACGCTTTAATTACGGTTGGCAGTCTAGTATCGAGTCTGTTTTTATTGAAAGACATCCATCCATGAAAAAAGTCTTCATCACCGGAGCCACCGGAGAGGTCGGGAAATATTTTAAGCCGCTCATTGACCTGGCAAAAACGTGCAGCATCCAACATATTCTGTTTTTGTCCGTGCAAGGGGTGGAGCACAGCAGCATTATCCCCCATCATAAAATCGAGCAATTGATCGTCGCCAGTAAAATACCCTACACCTTTTTTCTGGCCAAAAGGAGAGAAAAAATCCCGGTCATGTTGATTCTGGTGATGATTATGTTGCACTACCTGCCGAGATTTCAAAAAAAGCCCATCCTCACCGATTGGGTGGAAAAGATCACCGGCCGGCCACCGACTACATTTGACCAATTTATACACGACAACAGGACTAATTTGACCAAATACGCTGCTCCTCCGTATCCTGACCAGTATCATCCTGCCTCATGACCGCTGTTACCAAGTTGCTGCACTGTAAGCTGGATTTTTGCTGCACAAATTCCGCCT
>JAYUXG010000370.1:0-3899 GCA_043753125.1 Saprospirales bacterium
GCTCAATACAGGACATTGCATCTATACATCCTATTGAACATTTGGAATACTTGCGGTTCACTTCAGAGGGTAATACTATATCTTTAAAATGGCCGCCACTCGCCAAATATCCAATTAAGCCTAATGCCAAAGTTCGTTTATCAAAAAATATTCAAGTATTTGTTCCTAATACTTTTCAGCGCATAGATTTACAGGCGGGAGGGGAGTTTGTTGCCGAATTAAGCGACACACACGGCCATCTTGTCTTTCGTGCAGAAGATAGCGAATTAGTAGGACTTTTAGTTTCCCTTTCAGCCATAGAGATTATTCAAGCGATCGAGGATTAAAATTAAGTTGACAACACGGGGTTGGTTTTGCCCTGCTTGTTGTTTTCACCAAGCAGCCTCCTGAGTGCGCTTGGTGAAAACAACAAGCACGGCGCAAAACATCTCTAATAAACATGATGCCGACAGCGGCAGGAATGCACTTCAAATGCCATCAAATCCATTCAAAGTCCCATCGAACGCACTTTTATCACCATCGAATGTACTTTGGTCGCCATCGAATCCACTTTAATTGCCATCAAACGCATTCCGATTGCCATTGAACGTAATTCGATCACCAGCGAACCCACTTCGATTGCCTTCTAACGCACTTTGATTGCCTTCAAACCCACCTCAAGTCCCATTGAACCCACTTCGATCACCATCAAACGCATGGCCGCATAAAAATAAAAAACCGCGCAAGTACCTTCGGCACCTGCGCGGCTATCTTGCCCGCTAATGGCAGCGAATTCTTCTGCAACTACACCCGCTCGATCACCAAAGCCGTCGCTCCCCCACCCCCGTTGCAAATAGCCGCCAGACCAAGCGTACCATTCCGTTGGTGCAGCACATTGTTGAGCGTCGCCACAATACGAGCGCCCGAAGCACCCAGTGGGTGGCCCAGCGACACGCCCCCGCCAAACACGTTCATCCGGTCGTGGGCTACGTCCAACACTTGCTCGAAGGCCAGCACGACTACCGAAAAAGCCTCATTAACCTCGAAGAAATCAATGTCGTCTTTGGTCAAACCCGCCATTTTCAGGGCTTTTGGCGCTGCGATGGTCGGTGAGGTAGTGAACCATTGCGGCTCCTGTTCGGCATCGGCAAAGCCGCGAATTTTGGCCACGGGCTGTAGGCCATATTTGGCTACCGCCTCCGCGCTGGCCAGTACCAGTGCCGAAGCCCCGTCGTTGATCGTGCTGGCGTTGGCTGCCGTCACCGTACCGTTGGGCGTGAAGGCCGGGCGCAGACCCGGAATTTTATCAAAAAATACCTTCTTAAATTCCTCATCTTCTACTATTTGTAGTGGATCACCCTTTTTTTGGGCGATCTCTACCGGCACGATTTCCGCGCGGAAAGCACCAGAGGCCGTGGCCTGGGCAGCTCGTTGGTACGAATCCACCGCGAAGGCGTCCTGCGCGGCCCGGTCGATGTGGTAGCGTTCGGCGGTTGCATCTCCACAAACACCCATGGCCTGTTGGTCGTAGGCGTCACTCAGACCGTCTTTGGCCAAGCCATCCACCAGCTCGGCGTGGCCGTACTTATAGCCCCAGCGGGCATTGGGCAGGTAGTAGGGAATCTGCGACATATTTTCCATGCCGCCCGCCACGACGATCTCGTTCAGGCCGAGCATGATGCTTTGTGCGCCCAACGTGATGGCTTTCATACCTGATGCACAGACTTTATTGATGGTCGTGCAGGGTACATTATGCGGGATGCCCGCATGATAGGCCGCCTGGCGGGCGGGTGCTTGACCGAGGTTGGCACTCACGACATTGCCCATCAGCACTTCATCCACTTGGTCGGGCTGTACGCCCGCTTGCGCCAACGCCCCTTTGATGGCCGTGGCTCCCAGCTGCGGAGCACTAACGCCAGATAACACGCCGCCGAAACTGCCAATGGGCGTACGAACGGCAGAGATGATAAATACTTCTTTCATGGTGTGGTGGTGTTGGTATAAAGCGGCACAAAAGTACGCCAATTTGCCCTTTCAGATTCAGAAGCATATTTGGCAAACATTGTTTAAACAGCAAAAATATTTTTCGTTTTTCCACCCTTTCCACCAATGCGCTCGTTTTTCAAAACGGTACATATTATTTGTTTCACGATTCTTTGGTTCGGTAAAATTAAATATAACTTTACAACTGAAATTAACCATTATAATTCGTCTATTAGTCAAGATAATAGGATATGAGAAACATTGAACAATTATCTCCCCGCGAAGCCTACGCGGCCTATATGCGCGGTAGCGTCATGGTCGATGTACGGGATTCTGCGGATGTAGCCGCCAAGGCCGCCGACCTCAAACAATTGGTTAGGTTGCCATTTGGTGAACTGGATCAACGGTTGGGCGAACTGCCAACCAATCGTCAGGTGGTGTTCGTCTCGCGCATCGGCATCAAAAGCGCACAAGCTGCTAAGTTCTTAGCAGAAAACGGCTTTGATCAAGTAGCTACGATACAGGGTGGACTGACCGCTTGGGAAGCCGAGGGCCTGCCCATCCGCCAGTAACGAAAACTTCTAAAGTGGACATATAGAAAATACAAAGTACTTTTCTTCATCCTATGTGCCTTCGGCGGATGAAAAATTTAATATTCTCTTAACACGATTTGCCTTGTTATTCTGGGAAAACTTCCCGGTTCTTTGTCCCCGTGAAAAGAAATTACGCAAATAGAAATCCACGTACCTTCGTCAACGTTATGATGATGCGGATGCGCTGTTGTTTCGTCCCGCTTGCTGGTGCGCCGCAAAGGATTTCGCGTAATCATACCGATTGATACCATATCATTCCGTTTTTTACAAAAAAGACCTTTCAGGCCCGCTGCCTGGAAGGTCTTTTTATTTCCACCTATCGCGTTCATAGTTTATCGTTCATACTTCATAGTTAAAAAACATGGCAGATCAACCTTTGCACTTCGACACCCTCCAACTTCACGCCGGACAGCAGCCCGATCCCACCACCAACAGCCGGGCAGTGCCAATCTATCAGACAACCTCTTATGTGTTCAACAATGCCGAACATGGAGCCAATCTGTTCGCCCTCAAGGAGTTCGGAAATATCTACACCCGGATCATGAACCCCACGACCGATGTGTTTGAAAAGCGGATCGCGGCACTGGAAGGCGGCGTAGCGGCACTGGCCGTGGGTTCTGGCCAAGCGGCACAGTTTCTCGCGCTCAACAACATCTTACAGATTGGGGACAATTTCGTCACCACCTCTTACCTCTATGGCGGCACCTACAATCAGTTCAAAGTCGCTTTCAAGCGCCTGGGCATTGATGCCCGTTTCGCCGACGGCGACAAACCAGAGAGCTTCGAGGCCTTGATCGATGATAAAACCAAGGCCCTGTACTTGGAAACCATCGGCAACCCCGGCTTCAATATTCCTGATTTTGAACGCTTTGCGGCCTTGGCCAAAAAATACGACCTGCCGCTCATCGTGGACAATACCTTTGGCGCGGGCGGTTATCTGTTCCGGCCCCTCGAACACGGCGCACACATCGTGGTGGAATCCGCCACGAAATGGATCGGCGGACACGGCACCAGTATCGGCGGGGTTATCGTGGATGGGGGCAATTTCAACTGGGGCAACGGCAAATACCCACAGTTCACCGAACCGAGTGAAGGTTATCATGGCCTGAATTTTTGGGAAGTCTTTGGCACCAACGGCCCGTTCGGCAACATCGCTTTCATCATCCGCGCCCGCGTCGAAGGGCTGCGCGACTTTGGTTCTGCGATCAGCCCCTTCAATTCCTTCCTGTTGTTGCAAGGCTTGGAAACTCTTTCCCTGCGGGTACAGCGCACGGTGGAAAACGCGCTGGCTTTGGCCGAGTATTTTGAAAAACACCCCAAAGTCGAGTGGGTCAACTATCCCGG
>JAYUXG010000371.1:0-3896 GCA_043753125.1 Saprospirales bacterium
CCAACCGTGTCGGCTTGCAACAACCAAATCCCAGGCTTCGCGCCAACGGTGGTACGCATCAACCCGACCGACTTGACGGTGACGAACTACTGCACGTTCGGGAAGCGTACGTAGTAGTCCTGCTGGTAGTTCACTACTACCAGTTGGGTACAAGTAGTTGACAGGTTGTGGCAGTCGGTCACCGTGAAAGTGCGGCGGATGGTGCCCCGGTTGCACACTGTATCGAAGTTGCTGAAGTTAGCCGTGGCCGTCAGGCCGCAGATGCCCTGGTAGTTATTTGGGCTGGATAGCAGGCAACAATTGTCGGCGATTTGTGGTCGCCCATACGCCCACAGCGTGGGGTCGAAGTTGGCACAGTTGACGATGGCGGTCGGCGGTGAGACGCAGGTCGGTTTGAGTTTATCCTGTACCTCCACCTGGATCATGCACTCATTGAAAATGCGGTTGCCGTCCAGATCAGCCATGTCGTTGCCGTTGGCGTCAACTTGGTACACGCGTAGGATGACCGTCTGGATGTTCTCCGGACCCACCTCGCAGCAGTAGAACTTAATGGTGTCGTTCTCTAAGGTAGCCACCTGGTATTCCGCACAGCCTAAGTTGAGCAAGCCTTGGATGCAAGCCGAGTAAGGTGGCATACGGCGCACTGTGAAGCGCACGCTATTGCAGTTGTCATAGGAGCCGTCGTCGAAGTTCCTGGCCGGGATGCGAGTTACGCCGCCGCCGCCGCATCCGGTGGCGTTTGGCGAGCCGGTTGGGCCATAGCAGTCGTTGGGGTCATCGGCGACGATGGATACCACCGTTGTCTGGTCGCAGGACGGGAAGGGCGGCTCCAGATCGAGTACGGTCAGCTGAAAGGTGCAAGTAGTGGTGTTGCCGCAATCATCAGTGACCGTATAAGTCACGGTATGGATGCCAAGTGGTAAACAGACGGTAGAGGGCGCAAAAACGCCCATCGTATCGGGTACCCACAGGTTATTACCCGGAAAATTCGACGCCGAACCATCGATGATATACATCCCGGTCTGTAGTGCCGGGTTGTCAAGATCAAAAGTGACTACCATTGCTTGGATGTCATTGATCTGCGAGCAATTATCGGTGATGAGTACATCCGGCAAGTCCACAAAGGCACAGCACTGGTCTGAGTTGGCACTGACGGTCAGGGCGGCTGGGCATTCAAACTCTGGCCCTTGATCGTCCTGTACCTTGATGACTTGGATGAAGGTCAGCGGATTGGTATTGGGCGGAACTTGACTGGTTGGCAAGCACCAGTCGTAAGCAAGCCAAGTCCGTAGTATTTTGAACGTGCCATCGCAGACTGGCAGAAATTGGTCGGTGTAGGTGACGTTGAGTTCGCAAAAGGTGTTACCGGGAAACAGCGGGAATTGGATGCCAAAATCCAGAATGTAGGGGACACCCGTCACGTCCGGTACCGTACTTGGATTTTCGCAGTCCACCGTTATGTTTGGCGGGAAAACTATGCTCTGGACGTGGCGACGGAAAAAGTAGATGAACTGGGTACAGGTCGAAAAGTTGCCGCTGGGGTCGGTAGCTGTCCATTTGCGGACCACGTAGGCACTTACGTCGGTACGCCCGTTGATCGTACCGTTGCAGGGCAGGTCGTTCCAAGTGTCAATGTGGGTCAGGGTAAACGGACCACAGTTTTCGTCCACCAATGGATATGCCTCATTGATATCCAACACGTTGAGCAGATACGCAGGCGAGTAATCCGAAACGGCGCAGGACAGGGAAATGTCGGTGCAAGTAATGGAGGGGGCCAGTTTGTCTTCCACATGGATAAACCCCCAGCAAAGATTGCCGGAGGCTAAGTCCTTAACCCGTACCTGAATGGTCTGATTGATGTGTGTGCTGTTGAGGACGGCCGACACCCAGACATTGTTGACCTTGATTTGGACCACCAAGTTGCCATTTGGACAACCGCCGCCTTCCAGAATCATATCTGGGTTGACAGTTACCTCACAATCCTCGTCGAGAGAGATTTGGACCAAATCATTGCAGACCAGCGTGCATTGTGCAGAAGCCGAAGTGCCTACCAAAATAGATATTAGTAGTACGATTAGCCCCCTGTATAGATGCGCAAATTGTGTAGAATTCGCTTTTTTCATGAGATTAGAAAAAAAGGTTCAATAATAAATAATAAAGATTGCCCCAAAGGTAGGCCCTACCGGATAAACCCCAAAACCTTGGGCTCCGGAAAAGCCGATTTTAACGCTTTAAGAGATTGGCTGGCTACAAAAATCGTGCCTCTCCCCATCGAATATGGGCAAGTGTTGGAAATGAGCAAAAACTTATTTCCTGATTTAATAACGCCTTCATTCAGACAAGGTGGTTCTCAAAAGCGATCTTAATGAGCGTAGCGGTATTGTTGACCCGGAGTTTGCGCATGATATTCTTACGGTGAACACTGACCGTTTGGTCGCTGATGAACAAGTGGGAGGCGATATCCTTGTTATTCAGGGCCTGCCCGATGTAGCGCATGATTTCGATCTCCCGGCGGGTCAGGCCGTGCTTCCGGGCGAAGGTCTTGTCCGGATGGCTGTTCTTGGCAGCCTGATGTTGTTCCAGCAGTAGTACACCGCTGCCCGTGAAAGTGCGGCCTTCCCACACCTGCTCAATGGCCTGAAATAATTCCTCCGTAGCACCGGACTTGAGCAGATAGCCATCCGCCCCGGCCCGGAGAGCCGCCTTGACTAATCGTGGGTCGTCCTGCATGGTCATTACCACCACACGGGTGTTGCCAAAATTTTTCTTGAGCGATGGCAATATGTCCACCCCGGCGGTATCGGGCAGGTTGAGGTCCATCAAAATCAGATCGGTGGGCATTTCCCGGAGCAGGTCCGTGACTTGCTTACCAGTACGGGCCACCCCGTTGACGTGGTACCTGAACTTTCCGTGGGGCGACGATAACACGGCCTGCAGCCCTTCCACAAAGATCGGATGGATGTCGGCGAGCAGCACATTGAGCGATTTGACGAATGGATTAGGCGACATAGTAGAAGCATACTACTTCAATTTCTATACCATACTTGCAATTCCTACTCCAAAAAGGGTGGTTCCTTAACGCGGCACTTCTATTTTTTTGATGATGTCGTCCAGCACTTCCCGGGTACTAAAGCCCTCCATGTCGCGTTCTGGCGTGAGAATAACCCGGTGGTTGAGGGCCGGGAAAGCCACGTAGCGGATATCGTCGGGGGTCACGAAGTTGCGCCCGCTTATAGCGGCCACCGCCTTTGCGGTTTTCATCAACGCCAGCGAGGCCCGGGGGCTGGCTCCGAGAAACAGATCGGTGTTGTTGCGCGTGTTGTGTACAATAGCGGCGATGTAGTCCAGCAGTTCTTCCCGGATATAGACTTGCTCGATGCGTCGCTGGCAATCGGCGATATCGCTGGGGGTAAGTACCTGCATGACCTGATCGCGCAATACGCCATTGAAATCGCTGCGGAAGCGGCGGAGGATCAGTTTTTCCTCGTCCAAACTGGGGTACTCCAGGATGATCTTGAACAGGAAACGATCAAGCTGGGCCTCGGGGAGTTTGTAGGTACCTTCCTGCTCAATGGGGTTTTGGGTGGCGATTACAAAAAACGGGCTTTTCATAGGATAAGTCACGCCATCCACGGTCACCTGTTTTTCCTCCATCACTTCGAACAAGGCGGCCTGGGTCTTGGCTGGCGACCGGTTTATCTCGTCGATCAGCACAATGTTGGAGAATACCGGGCCAGGCTTGAAACTGAACTCCGAGTGTTTCATGTTAAACACCGGCGTACCCACCACATCGGCGGGCATCAGGTCGGGCGTGAACTGGATGCGTCCGAAACCAGTATGGATGGTACGAGCCAACAGCTTGGCAGTCAGGGTTTTGGCAATGCCTGGCACCCCTT
>JAYUXG010000372.1:0-9451 GCA_043753125.1 Saprospirales bacterium
CACGGGCGGCGGAAATGGAGGCGGTAAGGCTGGCGGCCTCCGTCGCTGACGAGGTAAAAACCCAATTCGCCATTGCCGCCTTCCACACAGTGGTAGACCTCACCCTTTGGCACGGGTACTTCGCCCATCACCACTTTGAAATGGTAGATCAAGGCCTCCATCTTGGTATACACATCCGGTTTGTCCGGCAGGTAATAATCCGGCACATCGGCGTGATAGGGACCGGCGGGCAAATTGTCTAATGCCTGGTGAATGATGCGCAGACTTTGCCGAATCTCCTCTTGGCGCACTACAAAACGGTCATAGGTATCGCCCTTGGCACCCACTGGAATATCAAACTCAAAATCTTCGTAGCTACTGTACGGGGTCATCACCCGTACATCGTAGTCTACGCCGGCGGCACGTAGATTGGGGCCGGTAAAGCCATAAGCCAAGGCCCGCTCGGCGGTGATCGGGCCAGCCCCGATGCAGCGGTCCATAAAGATACGGTTGCGCTCGAGCATACTGTTGAACTCCTCGAAACGCGCCGGAAAACCCTTCAAAAAGTCGCGCAATTTCTCGAAAAAAGCAGGCGTAAAGTCACGCTCCATACCGCCGATCCGCCCAATGTTGGTGGTTAAGCGGGAGCCGCAGACCTCTTCAAACATCTCGTAAATCTTCTCGCGCTCTTGGAACATATAGGTAAAACCAGTCAGCGCGCCCGTGTCCACGCCGATGACCGTATCGCAGACTAAGTGGTCAGCAATGCGGGCCAATTCCATGACAATCACCCGCATATACTGCGCCCGCTTGGGTATTTCGCAGTTGATGAGCTTCTCCACGGTCATGTGCCAGCCCATATTATTGATCGGTGATGAGCAATAGTTCATCCGATCGGTGAGTGGCGTGATCTGGTAAAAAGGCCGGTGTTCCGCTATTTTCTCGAAGGCGCGATGGATGTACCCAATGGTCGTCTCAGCGGAATGAATACGCTCGCCATCCATCTTCAGCACGTTTTGGAACACGCCATGTGTGGCCGGGTGGGTTGGGCCGAGGTTGAGGGTGGCAAGTTCGCCATCCAGGTTGTCGAGGGAAGAGAAGTATGATTGGACTTGCATAGAAGTCAGTGTTCTTTTGAAAGTAAATTTTCAACCTCGGTTTTTAAAAGGGGTAAGTGACGCGAAACAACACCCATACTACTTCATCTTCTACTATATCATAGCCATGCGCTACTGTATTTCGCATTCCGATGATTTTATATTTATCGGTAATTTCAATACCTGGAACAATCTTCAAAATTCTGGTCATCACTTTCCCAATAATTTCTAACCCTCTTTCTACGGCTTTCCGTAGCATCCGATTGGTTTTGTATTCAAGAAAACTCCGTTTACTACTTGAGTACGATTCAATTCCACCAATCGAATCTAAAATGTCTTTCAGGCATTTTTGAGTCAAGTCACCCATAAATCTGGACTCTCTGGTTTTCAATGATCTTCAAAAAATAGGAATTCATATTCGGTTTTAAAGTTACTAAATCTACATTTCTCTTAGATAAGCTTTCAAATGAGGTTAACAATTCCAAATAATTATCAGCATAATCTCCATAATCTTTCTCCCAATTTTTCGTCTGAAATTCTACCAGCAAATCAATATCACTTTTAGCAGAAAAATTATCCGTCGTTGCTGAGCCAAAAAGCCAAAGCGACTTGACGTAGTGTTCCCTACATATTTTGTGAATATCCGGGAGTTTACTTTTAATGCCTCTTTTAATGTCTTCTACTTATATATTTTGCCACTGAAATTGTTGCAACGATTAATTCAGGCGCAACTCAATAGTACAGATAGTTAATCAAACTCCTGCCCCTCATGTCCTTTGCGTCCAAATGCCCGGTCATCCTTGTCCGTCCGCGTACCGTCCTCCAACCGGTATTCCTTGCGCATGGGAAACACGTCCAGGTCATCCACGTTCAGGATGCGGCGCAGATCGGGGTGGCCGGTGAACTGAATACCAAAGAAGTCGTATTCCTGCCGCTCCATCCAGTTGGCTGCTGGCCAAAGCACTGTGGCACTTGGACAGGTAGGATCATCACTGGAAAAAAACACCTTAATGCGAAAGCGCAGGTTGTGGATAAAGCTGTGCAAGTGGTACACTACGCCAAGTTCCCGGCCTGGGTCAGCGGGGAAGTGCATCCCGCAGAGTGAGGTTAAAAAATTGACTTGCAACTCCGGGCTTTCTTGCACAAAACGCAGTACGTCCATGATTTGCTCACGGGTTGTTTCCAGCGTCAGCATCCCATAAGGCTCGCCATGCGACTGCACAGCACCCGGAAATTGCCGCTCAATGGCCGCCAATAAAGTAGAGTTGGTGATCGTCATATCCTAGTTCCAATCGGGCGTTACTCAATATTGTATTTTTCCAACAAATGCTGGTATTCAGGCGAGTTGCGGCGGCGCAGCGGCTCGTTCTTCACCAGCTCCTGGATTTTCATAATGCCATCAATAATCTGCTCTGGTCGTGGCGGGCAGCCCGGCACGTACACATCCACGGGGATGACCTTGTCGATGCCCTGCAACACCGAGTAGGTGTCAAAAATACCCCCGGAACAAGCGCAGGCCCCCACGGCGATCACCCATTTTGGTTCGGCCATCTGAATATAGACCTGTTTGAGGATCGGTCCCATCTTCTTGGCAATCGTACCCATCACCATCAGCAAATCGGCCTGGCGGGGCGAAAACGATAGGCGTTCCATCCCAAAACGGGCCAAGTCATAGTTGCTGCCCATAGTAGCCATGAACTCAATACCGCAGCAAGAAGTAGCAAACGGCAGCGGCCAAATGGAATTGGCACGTGCCAGCCCTACCGCTTTAGACATCGAGGTAGCAAAAAAGCCTTCTCCGCCATAGCCTTCCGGCATCTCGGCAGCACCCAATCCAGTATTCCCACCAACCCGGGTGGGCATTTCAGCAGTATTAGCCATAAGTATGAACGATGAAGTATGAACGATGAAGTATGAACGATAAGTAACACATGGATTTATAGTTTATACTTCATAGTTCATCGTTAAAGAATTATTTGTCCCACTCGAGTGCGCCTTTGCGCAGCACATAATAAAAACCGATCAAAAACACGGCCACGAAGATCAACACGGCGAAAAATCCATCGGTCCCCATCGCTCGGAAATTGACAGCGTAGGGATAAAAGAAGATCACCTCCACATCGAACAGCACGAACAAAATAGCGGTCATGAAGTATTTAATGGACACCGGCAGCCGGGCATTGCCCTGCGACTCAATGCCGCACTCAAAATTCTCGCCCTTCTTTTTACTGTGGCGCTTGGGGCCGATCATCGGCACCACAATCAGCACGAGGGCCACGAAGCCCAAGGCGACCAAAGATTGCAGGACAATTGGCAAATAACCCGATGGTTCCATAATTGCTTGTACTTAATCTTTGTCTAACAAATTGTTGGCCTGGTAGTTCAGAAACGTGTCCAAAAATAGGCCTTGCCAACGGCGGCAAAGGTAGACAAAACCTTTGCAAGATCGGGTATGCAAATAGGGTAGGGCTGGTACATACTATCATTGTTTAGAATTTCTCCAATTCCCGGTTTCAAAATCTCATTCAAGTCACGGATATTTCCAAAAAAATGAAACCTTTGCTCAAAATGTTCCCGGTATGTGTCTTCGTTTTCTATTGCTCCTCGCGTTGGCCCTATTAGGCTTGACCTTTTTTTCCTGTAAAAACGGTTCCGCCGAAAAAACGGATACCCCTCCGGCATCGGAGGGTAAGGTACAGTTCATGGCCCTGTATGGTACGCCCACTATCAATGGTGCAAGCGACGACGCAGTCTGGCAAAATGCAGCGTGGCTCCCGCTCGATCAGGTGTGGATTGGTATGCCGCCTACGCCAGCGGATTTTGCCGGTCGTTACAAATTGGCTTGGGACGACAACAACCTGTATATCTTGGCCGAGATAACCGATGATACTTTGGTCGATACCCACCCGGATGGCCTGTTGCGCTACTGGGACGACGATTGCCTCGAAATATTCGTGGACGAGGACAATAGTGGGGGCAGCCACCAGTACAGCTATAATGCCTTTGCCTACCATATTGCGCTGGATGGCAAGGTGGTAGACATCGCGCCGGACAAATCCTTCCAATATTATAACGACCATTGTACCACACGGCGCACCACGCAAGGCTACACAACGACTTGGGAAGTGGCCATGCAGATATTTGACGGCAACAAGTACGTGGACGGTGGCGATAATATCCCCAGACTGTTGCAAACCGGCAAAAAAATGGGCTTCATGCTGGCCTATTGCGACAATGATAAATCTGCCGAACGAGAAAATTTTGTCGGCAACGTAGCCATTGCAGGTACCGACAAAAACCGTGGTTTCATAGACGCCAGCGTGTTTGGCGTTTTGGAACTCCAGTAACACCAACTTTCCACTGGCGATTTTGGTACTTAATGTGAAAATCGGCAGAGGTATAATGTGTTGACAATCAATATGTAATGGCAATTAGCTAATAATTAATAACCAACAATTTATGCAACTCGCTCTCATCGGTCTCGGTAAAATGGGCTACAACTTGGCCCTCAATCTTCGCAATCATGGCCACACCGTCGTCGCCTACGATCGCTCGGCGGACATAACCGCCCAATTGGCTACCGAAGCGGGCACCGTACCCGCCAATTCCTTGGCCGAGGTCTGCTCCCAGCTCAGTGGCCGCCGCGTCATCTGGCTGATGGTACCCGCTGGCAACATCGTGGAAGGGGTGATTGAGCAGTTCGTGCCGCTGCTGTCAGCGGGTGACATCCTGATTGACGGGGGCAATTCCAACTTCAAGGATTCCAAACGACGCTATAATGCATTGAAGGCCCAGGGCATAGACTTCCTCGACTGCGGCACCTCGGGCGGCATGGCTGGTGCCTTGCACGGTGCCTGTACTATGATTGGCGGGGAGCCAGCCGTCTACCAATACTGCAAAACCATTTTTGATGACCTCTGCGTACCCGGCGGCAGCTTGTATGTTGGCGCGGCAGGAGCGGGGCATTTCACCAAAATGGTCCACAATGGCATCGAATATGGTATGATGCAAGCAATGGCCGAGGGTTTTGAAGTGCTGGACAGGTCCGAGTATGAGGTGGATTTCAAAGCAGTGGCCGATCTTTGGAACAACGGTTCCGTGGTGCGCAGCTGGCTGATGGAACTGATGTCCGATGCATTCTCCAAAGACCCGCATCTGGACGGTATCCGGGGGGTGATGAACTCCTCTGGCGAAGGGAAATGGACGCTGGAAACCGCCCTTGACTTGGGGGTAGCTACGCCGGTGATTGCCCTTTCGCTGATGATGCGCTACCGCTCACAGCAAGACGACACCTTCTCCGGCAAAGTAGTGGCTGCGTTGCGCAATGAATTTGGGGGCCACGCTGTCGTGGAGAAAAAATAACGACTGACGGTGGACGGCATAGCGTACGCCACACCGTCCACCGTAGGCCGTCCACCGTTAGCCCGTTCACTCCGTCCACATGGCCCTTCTCCTGCTAATTGCCAGCATCTCTTGTCTGCTTGCTCTAATTATCTTGCTGAAGATCAATGCCTTCCTGGCGTTGACTATCACGGCCATCCTCACCGGGCTGGCCAGCGGTATGTCCCCAGTTGATTTATTGAAATCGTTGCAGAACGGTGTTGGAAGCACTTTGGGCGGGCTGATGTTGATCTTCGCCTTGGGCATCATCTTGGGTAGCATTTTGTCTGAAACGGGGGCCGCGCAGGTAATCGCTACCCGGTTATTGGGCGTTTTTGGGGTAAAATATGCCAACTGGGCGGTGTTGACCACGGGCATGGTCGTGGGCATCGCTATGTTTTACAACGCCGGATTCGTCGTCCTGGCACCGCTGGTCTTCACTATTGCTGTCGCGTCGCGCCATTCTCTGGTCGCTTTGGCTATTTCGATGGCCGCTCCACTTTCGGTGACGCACGGTTTCTTGCCGCCGCATCCCGGCGCGACGGCGATAGCCAACGTCTTTCATGCCGATCTGGGCCGCACCTTATTATTGGGATTGGTGGTGGCTATACCGGCGGTACTGGTGGCGGGCATTTTCTTTCCCCAATCCTTGAAAAGAATCAAATCCGACCCACCCGAAGGCTTGTTTGAAGTCAAGTCAATTGACCCACGGCGGTTGCCGGGCTTTGGCAAGAGCTTGGCCATCGCGCTTCTGCCGATCTTTTTAATGGCTCTGGCTACGGCAGCGGAATTAGTTTGGTCGGAGGCCCATCCCGCCCGCGCTTGGGTCAAGTTTTTTGGCGACCCCAGCATTTCGCTGTTATTGGCGGTAATAGTAGCCCTGATTTTGTTTGCAAAAGGCGAAACCTCGTTGGGCATTTCCACCAAATCAATTACCCATTTGCTCGACAGATCGGCGGTGGCAGTGGGCGCAGCGGCTATGCTGTTGCTGATTTTGGCAGCGGGTGGAGCCTATAAACAGGTGCTGGTGGACAGCGGATTAGGGCAGGCACTGGCGGGCCACTTGTCCGGGATGCCAGTCTCGCCGTTGGTGCTGGGTTGGACGATGGCTACGCTGTTGCGCATTGCCATTGGTTCGGCGACCGTGGCGGGCATGACCGCTGCCGGACTGGTCCTCCCATTGGTAACCGTGGCAGACGTTTCTCCAGAACTGATGACGCTGGCTATCGGCGCGGGTAGCCTGATGTGTTCGCACGTCAATGATACCGGATTCTGGATGTTTAAAGAATGGTTCGGGCTGAGCTTGGGCGATACTTTTCGTACTTGGACGGTCATGGAAACTATTGTCGGCACAGTTGGGCTGGCAGGGGTATTGGTGTTGAATGTGTTCATATAGGTCTGCCGTATGCTACTTTTTCCGGCGGTTTAACCTATCTCAAAGTCTTAGAGGCTGTTTTAAAACCCCTTACCGGGTGCAACGGATGCTAATTTTATTATGAACTTATCCTCAGCCAAAATTTTCTTGGTAGACAAACTTTCCAGGAATTATGATGAGAGTGAAGCCTTCAGCATTGCTCGCATCGTCTTGGAAGATGCTTTTAACAGCAAAAAATCTACTGGCGGGCGAGTACTGGATAGCAAGGAGGAGATACGCTTACTGGAAATAACCAATCGCTTAGTGGCTGGTGAGCCGGTACAATATGTGCTGGGCATGGCCGATTTTTTTGGCCTTAAATTTCGAGTTAGTCCGGCAGTGCTTATTCCCCGGCAAGAGACAGAGGAATTGGTGGCCTGGGTACTCGAGTACTTGAAAACGCAGCCCATTGCAATACCTGTATTGCTCGATGTCGGACTCGGCAGCGGCTGCATCGGTCTTACGTTGAAAAAAATTTTTCCGGCCCTTCATCTCTGTGGCTTGGAAAAAAGTCCGGCGGCCTTGGCGGTGGCGCGATACAATGCGGAGCATTTGTTGGGAGAACAGTCCCGCACTTTGCTGGAAGGAGATATTTTGCAAGAGGCAGATTGGCGGCTTTTTCCAACGGTGGATGTACTGGTCAGCAATCCGCCTTATATCCCACACCACGAACGAACCCTAATGCCGGACAACGTGCTTGCTCATGAGCCTGCGCTCGCGCTATTTGTGCCCGATGATGATCCCCTCCTATTTTATCGAGCACTGGCTTCTTTCGCAATGTCCACCATGTCGCTTGGTAGTGTTTTATTCCTGGAATGCAATGAGCATAATATCCAAGCGGTAGTTACCCTATTGCACCAGATGGATTTGATTGATCTGGAGGTCCGGCGGGATATAAATGGCAAGGAACGGATGGTGAAGGCAAAGCGGTAAATCAGTGCGGCAGCCGGTCATGGAAGTACCCGTACACCCAAGTACCGGCGATGGCACTCAGCAACGTGACGATAACCACCGACGCGCCCGTACCGATTTGGGCAAACAGCGGGCCGGGGCAGGCACCAGTCATCGCCCAGCCGAAGCCGAAGAGCAGGCCACCGAAGATCTGACCTTTACTAAAGGATTGGGGGGAAAAAGTAATGTCGTCCCCGTGGATGGTTTTTAACCGGAATTTTTTGATCAAAAAGACGGACAATGCGCCCACCAGCACAGCGGTACCAATCACACCGTACACATGGAACGACTCCAGGCGGAACATTTCCTGAATCCGAAACCAGGAAATAATTTCCGCTTTCACGAAGGCTACACCGAAGAGAAGTCCCACGGCAGCGTAGCGGAGGTGATGCCACCAGGGAGTAGCCACATTGGATTGGTTGGGCCGGGCGGTATTGAGCATTTCAAAATTAGTATTTGGAGAGACGGCATTATTCCGTGCGGTGGACATAGTTTTCAGCGTTTAAGGAGGATTGGTAAGATTATATTGACCATAACAAATCCGCCGACCATAAAGGAAATGGTGGCGATGAGCGAAGGCACTTGCAAGTTGGAAAGGCCCATAATGGAGTGTCCGCTGGTACATCCGCCTGCATAACGGGTGCCGAAACCGACCAGAAAACCACCTACGACCATTAGAATGAGTCCGCGCAGGGTGAAGAGGCTGGCCCAACTGAACAGATCGGTCGGCAGCAACCCATCGATGCGGGTGATACCGTTGGCAGCCAAGTCGTGCGCCAAGGCCGGGTGGATATGCAGGGGTTGAGGGTTCTGGAGCCAGACCGTGGCGATCAATGCCCCGGCCAGGATACCCCCCACGAAAAAAGGTTTCAGATTTCCTTTTTCCAGTCGTATTTGAAAAAGGAAAGGTTGGCGGGCAGCAACACGGCGCAGATATGACGCAGGTTGGAGGATATGCCGAACTGCTTATTGCCCAAAAAGAGCAAGGTAGGCACGATGAGGCCAATCAGAATGCCAGCAGTCCACCAGGGCCAGGGTTGGGAAAGTAATTCCATTGCTCGAAATCAATTTTTAATGGTTAAAACAGTCCGTGGGTCGTTCTACTTCTTAGGTTGGGTGGCAGCATTACCAGTTACCTTTTCACAACCCGGACAGTTCACCCACTTGCCCCACTTTTTGTTATAGGTATGGATACGCGGCGTTGCTCTACCGGATGCATCCACCACGGGGTAGCCCCGATTGACCCACTCGAATATGCTGCCGTACAAGTTGGAAACATTGGTAAAACCCGTTTTTTTCAACTTTTGGGCAATTTTTTCCGAGCGATAGCCAATGGAACAATAGACCACCACCGGGCGGGTCTTGTCCAAACTATCCAGCAGGGTTTGGTCAAAATGATCGTACCCGCTGTTAATGGCCCCCTGAATATGGCTCACCGCATACTCGCCCGGCTCGCGCGCATCCAGGAGGAAGACGCTGCCGGGCGGCATTTTGCGTAGCGAGTCTACATCAATGGCCGGGACTTTGAAGCTGAGCCACGTGGCTATTTCCTGGTCGAACTTCGGATTTTGGGAATGGCCCAGCCGGTTGGCCGAATCGTTGTTTTGGCCGCAGGCACTCTGAAAAAAGG
>JAYUXG010000373.1:0-3883 GCA_043753125.1 Saprospirales bacterium
TGGATTGGGGCTAAACGTCGCGCTGGCCCCCGCTGGCAAGTCCGTGGCGGTCAACGTAATCGGCTCGTTAAAACCCAGCCAGCCATTGGTACTGATAGAAGTGCTATAATTGTCTGGCAAACAAATCCGCGTTGCCAATTCGTTGGCACATAGCGCAAAACCAGCCTGCGTAGCCGCCACGATCTTGAAATTCTGGTTGGAAATATCGAAGAACACATTGTCCGCAGCGTCTACCCGCACCCGCGCCAACGGGCTGAGATTGTCGGGAACCAAGATGCAGGCTTTACCGTTGTTGGGCACATTCTCCGCCAACAGGATGGGCGATTTGAACCCACCGTTGATGCTCAAACGGATGTTGACCAATTTACAGTTTACTGGCGATTGATCGGTATTGGCTACCTCCCAGGTAACGACTTGGTACTCGCCGGGATGCCAGGTCACGGTGCTGTTGTTGGGGCTGACGATTTTAAAGGGGCCAGCCTGATCGGTAGACCGAAAAGATACGGTATCAAAAGCGATGCCGCCACCGCCCGTCCGGTTGTCGCGGGCAACCAAGGCAAAGGTGAGATCGCGCGAGTAAGTCGGCAGTACTTCGGTCTTATTGGTCACGCCAGTTACCACGGCGTTGATGCGTGGAAAGGTGCGTACGTAGCCCGCCGTGTCCGGCTCGTAGGAGCGGAACAGGGGCGAACTGCCAACTGGCGTACCCAGCGGAGTCATCGGGCCACGGTCTATTTCGTCCCAGATGTAGGTCAGGACATCGCCGTCTGCATCGGTAGCCGAGCCATGCAGCTCGAATGGGGTGCCGATAGGGATAAAGAAGCCGTTGGTGTAGGGGATGCTGACCATCGGCGCGGTGTTGGTAGTGGCCAGGGTAAAACCACAGGTGCTGCCCTGACCATTTTCCACAAAGTCGCGGATGCCCCGGATGGAGCAGGCCTGATAGTATAAGTCGGTCACGTTCTGCACGTTGTCGCTACCACAAGCCCCGGCATACGACATGATAGTACTGCCACTACCTGGTTCGCAGCGCTCGACTCCGCTAAACGGCTCCGTCTGGCCATCGCAGCTGTTCCAGGTGTGCAAGCCCGACCATTGGTGGCCAATCTCCTGGCCAATAGTTGCCAAAAAGTCATCGCCGTAGGGCGGGAAGCCTGCCGAGCAGCCTCGCCCCTTCAGTTGGGTGCAAATGGAATTTAGCGAACCTACTCCCAGCGCATCGCCCCCCAAAAATCTGGCGAACACGTGTCCGACGTCGTACTTCTGCGCCGAACCCAAGGTTGATTGCATTGCCGCCGGATTTTGGTCCAGCCAGCCGCCCACCGTGGTGCCGGTGTAAGGGTCGGTGGCGGAATGCAAGAAAAGTATTTTTTTCTCCTCATCAATCAGTTGTAGTCGGACATCCAGGTCGGCTTCGTAGATCACGTTTAATTTGTTGGTGATGTCCACCACTTTGGCCAGGACGACCAAAGTATCATTACCGGCATTGAGCGATTCGGAGAATTCGCCGGTAGTGGCAGCGGCAAAACGGTACACCCGCAGCGTGACTGGTCCACCCGACAGTTCGTCGCGGTCGCCTGCTGGCTTCGGTGCGCCCGGGGAGTAGCGGTCATCTTGCAAGTTTTGCAGACTCTGCGGATCGATCAGCGACGGCAGTTTGCTGTACAGCTCAGCCGGGTACGCTTTCCGGTCGAAGGCCATATAATACTGCACTTGGTTGCTGGCAATTGGCTCGATGTACTCGATGCCCTTGTCCACCCGGCGAATCATCGCCCGGAAGCCATCATAAGGTGAACTGGTGATGTGGACGCGATTGCCAGCGGCAGATCGGCCCGCCAAGGTGATGATCTGTGGCGCACTGGCCGCCAGTTTGGGGGACATGACCGCATTCCTGACCAGCATAAAGGTTTCGAAAGTGCCGTTTGCCAAAGGCAGCTGTACTGCCAGTGGTTGGGTAGTCGACTGCTCGGCGGGTGCCTGGGCCAGCAGGGTTTGCATCGCCTGGAAATCGAGCTGGAGTGCTGCGTATTCGTGCGGCTCAAACGGTCGGTCAGAGGTTTCCGCCAGTACGACGGCTTCTTTGGCTAATGGATTCCAAAATGACTGTACGGTTTGTGCTGGCAGGCTCCAGAGCAGAGTGCCGCAAAAAAGGAGAGATAGGGTAAAACGCATATCAAAAAGAGCTTCGTGTTTTGTGTTTGTAGAAAAAATGGGCATGAGAAATTAGGGGAAAAAGGCTACAAATTTCCACAATTTCATGGGAACTCCGGTAATAATCGGCAATTTGCTACTGTAGGACGATCTGGCACCCATAAATAAAAACCAGTAACGACTTACGGTTTGTCTTTTTTGGCCAGTTTGTCCCGCAAAAAACTGGTCATCAAGGTGTATAAATGGAGTTTGGCGTTGTCTCCCGAAATGCCGTGGTGGCGATTGGGATAGATCATGGTATTGAACTGTTTATTTTCGGCGATCAGCCGGTTGGCCATTTCAGCCGTATTTTGAAAGTGAACATTGTCGTCGGCCAGCCCATGCACCAGCAGATAATTGCCCTGCAACAGATCGGCAAAGTTGGTCGGCGAGTTCTGTTCGTAGCCGTCGGGATTCTCCGCATGGGTCTGCATATAGCGTTCGGTGTAGACGCTGTCGTACCATTTCCAGTTGGTCACTGGCGCGACCGCAATGGCCGACTTGAACACGTCTTTTCCCTTCAAAATGCAACTGGTGGACATATAACCGCCGTAACTCCAGCCGAATATTCCGATGCGGTCTTTGTCGACAAAAGACTGGGTGCCCAGATATTTGGCCGCTTCGATCTGGTCGATCACTTCGTAATGCCCGAGTTGCTTGTAAGTCATTTTCTTGAACTCCTCGCCGCGCGCGCCGGTGCCGCGGTTGTCCACACAGGCCACCACGTAGCCCTGCTGGGCCAGCATCTGGAACCACCAGTAGTTGGCTCCTTTCCATTGGTCGAGTACTTGTTGACTACCCGGGCCACCATACACGAACATCAGCACCGGCAACTGCTGCCCGGCAAATTGCGGTGCGGTGGGTTTCAGCATCCAGCCATTGAGGATGACTTTCTCGGAAGTGGTGAATTGAAAGAATTCCATCGGCAGCGTACCGTACTCCTTTTGCTTGGCCTGTAGGTCGGTGTTCTGTTCCAAGGAACGCACCATTTTGCCCGTCCGGTCATAGACGGCGTATTGCGGCGGTGAGTTTTGGGTCGAAAAGGTGCCGATATAATGGTCAAAAGTGCTGCTGAACTGTGCGGCCTGATAACCGCTGCCCTGGCTAATCTGCTTACGCTTTTTGCCGTTGAGTTTCACGGAGTACACTTCGCGCTGCATCGGATTGTTGCGGGCCGCTTGAAAATATACCAAGCCATTCTTTTCGTCCACTCCGTAGAGGTTGGTCACCTCCCAATCGCCCGGCGTGAGGTCGGCTTTTTGCCGACCCGTCAAGTCATAGTAATAAAGGTGATTAAAGCCACCTTTTTCGCTTTGCGTAATGAAGCCCGAGCCGTCGCTCAAAAATTTGACTTCTTGCAAATCAATATAATACTTATTTTTTTCAGCCAACAAAACGGAACTCTTGCCAGTAGTCGGATCGGCCAGCAAAAGTTGCTGGTGGTTCTGGTGCCGGTTCATTGAGGTCAGGCACAGCTGCCCAGTCGGTGTCCAGGCCAAGCGGGGCAGGTAATAGTCGCCGGGATCGTTGGCCTCCTGCTTTTCGTTGGCCACCTGGGTGTCCACGCGCTGGGTTTGTCTCTTGGCCAAATCGTAGATCCAAGCCGTCACCACCGCGTTCTTTTCCCCTACTTTCGGGTACTTAAACGTGTCCAATACCGGATAGGCTTCCCCCTTGTAGCGTTCCATCGTGA
>JAYUXG010000374.1:0-3878 GCA_043753125.1 Saprospirales bacterium
GAAAGCCCCGTTCGCTTGCCAAGCACCGCCATTCAATTGATAGTCAAATGGGGGATTACCAGAAACGGCAACCACGGTGAGGCTTCCGTTTAAAGTACAGCCCGCGTTAACCAAAGCAAGCAGCGAATCCAACACGGGCGGTGGTGCGGCAACGGAGTAGATGCTGGTATGGGTACAGCCCACCGCATCGCGCAACGCGATGCTGTAGTCGCCGGGCGGCAAATCGTTGAAAGTTCCGTTCGTTTGCCAGGGGCCACCGTTTAATTGGTAGTCAAAGGACGGAGTACCGGAAACCGCCGTAGTGGTAATGCTTCCACCAAAAGTGCAGCCCGCGCCGACCGACGAGAGTAGAGAATCCTGCACGGGTGGCGGTGCGGCTACCGAATAGGTACTGGTGTGGGTGCAGCCTACTGCGTCGCGCAGAGTTAAGGTATGTGAACCAGGCGGCAGATCATGGAAAGTTCCATTGGCCTGCCAGGCCCCCCCATCTAATTGATAATCAAAAGGGGAAGTGCCAGCGGTGGCCGTTACGGTGAGGCTCCCGCCGAAAGTACAGCCCGCGCTGACCGACGAAAGTAGTGAATCCAGTACCGATGGTGGCGCGGCCACTGAGTAGGTACTGGTGTGGGTACAGCCTAGTGCGTCGCGCACCGTAACGGCATAATTGCCGGGTAGCAAATCGTTGAAATTCCCGTTTGGTTGCCAGGCCCCGCCATTTAATTGATAGTCAAAAGGGGAAGTGCCAGCAGTGGCGGCTACGGCGAGGCTCCCGCCAAAAGTGCAGCCTGCAACAACTGATAAGACCAATGAATCGAATACGGGCGGCGGTGCAGCCACTGCGTAGGTACTGGTATGGATGCAGCCCGCCGCATCGCGTACCGTAACCATGTAATTGCCGGGCGGCAGATTGTTGAAATTCCCACTGGGTTGCCAAGCCCCGCTATTTAATCGATATTCAAAGGGTTGGATTCCAGCAACGGCGACGACGGCGATGCTTCCCCCAAAGGCACAACCGGCATTGGTTAATGCTACGAGCGAATCCAAGGTAGGCGGCGAGGCGGCGATGGCATACGTACTGGCGTGGGTGCAGCCCGCTGCGTCGCGCAGCGTGATGGTGTGATTGCCAGGCGATAAATTGTTGAAAGTCCCATTTGCTTGCCAGGGGCCACCGTTTAGTTGAAATTCAAAAGGCCCCGTGCCGGATACAGCGGCGGTGGCGATGGCACCGCCGAAGCTGCACCCGGCGTTGGTCAGTGCAACCAACGAATTCTGCGCGGGCGGCTTCATGGCCACGGTATAAGTACTGGTGTGGGTACAACCCATGGCGTCGCGCGTGGTGATGGTGTATTGGCCAGTCGGCAAATTGCCAAAAGTGCCGTTCGCTTGCCAGGGGCCGCTGCCTAGTTGGTATTCAAAGGGCGCAATGCCGGAAATGGCGGCCGTGGTGATCCCTCCACCGATGGTGCAGCCAGCGTTGGTGAGCGACAGCAGCGAATCGCGGACCAACAAGGGTGCGGCCACTGCATACGGGCTGCTATGGGTACAACCCGCCGCATCGCGCAGGGTGATCGCATAGTTGCCGACTGCCAGATTGTTGAAAGTCCCGTTCGCTTGCCAGGGGCCGTTATCTAGTTGATATTCAAAAGGTGCGGTACCGGAAACGGCCGCTACGGTAAGGCTGCCCCCGCTGGTGCAGCTTGGGCTGGCAGACGATAACAACGAGTCCCGCAGTAGTGGTGTGGCAGTCAGCATGGCCGTCGTGTCCAGGGTGCAGCTCCCGGAAAACCGCAGTCCGATCTGGTAAGTACCCGGGGCCAGGCCCGTGAAAATACTGTCCGTTTGCCACGGCCCCCCATTGAGCCGAAAAGCCAGTGCAGTAGATTGCAGCACGGCAATCTGTCCACTGCTAAAGCCCAGGCAGGGGAGCGACTGCACCGCCAGCACCATTCGGTTGGAGACCAGGTGCGTTGGCCGGGTATCTTCGGGCAGGACAAAACCAGTCAATATACTGCCCGATGCGCCGGGTGCGGCCCCGTTGGTGAGATTTTGGCTGCTTACGCCATTGATGCCACCTTGCAAGGCAGGTATGATACCGGGTGTGTTCTGCGTGATCAGCAACTTACCGCCGCCGCCGCCGCCGCCGGGGCCATGCAATTGAGTATCCGGTGTGTAGGGATTAGAGCCGCCTCGCCCGCCCTTGAGTTCGCAGGGCAATGTGCCGGTGAGCTGCCCGAGTTTCAGCACTACCGTACCGCCCGCGCCGCCGCCGCCCTGGCCATCGTTTCGGCCAGTGCCGCCGAAGACATCTACCCCATTCGACAGTATGCGGAAGTTGTTGGCGTGCAGGGTATTGGCGATCAATAGGACTATACCACCGCCATGACCACCGGAACTACCGCGATTGTCGTTGGCGTGGCCGGCCCCTGCGCCACCGCCCAGCAGGATTTTGTAGGCATTAAAGTCAAAGTATTTGGTCCCCCCGATGCCATTGGTATTGAACATGGGCGGTGCCGGCAGGTTGACGATCTCCCGGCCACCGTCGCCGCCGTCGCCCGCGTTGGCACCGCCGCCGCCGCCGGCATTGTGGGCGTTGCCGCCGCCGCCGCCGTTGCCGGCACGGCCCCGACCAAAGGAGTAGTTCACCGGAATCATCACTACTCCTTCGCCTTTGGCAGCCGCCAGCTTGGGCTGTGGCGAGTAGGTGTATTGCATTTCCCCAAAAACCCAGTTGATGATGTTTGGTTCGACAATGCCCCCCCGAAAGCCTTTGCCACTCACGTCTATATCGCCGGAGAGGGTCAGTTGGCCCTTTACGTCCAGTGCCAGTACGCCGCCGATGCTGCCGTCCCAAGGCAGGCAGGTAAGGGAGCAGACCGTGGCCGAATCGTATTCCGGCACCCGTACCAGTTGCACTTTCCCGCTTGTGTCGTAGTTGCGGGTGAGCGCATACTGCAACTGGACGCTTCCGCCGCCCATACTTTTGATGCGGTTGAATTCGTAATTACCGATATAAGTACTATTCAGCAGGGTGCCAAAAGCGGACGTGTTGGACAGGTCCACCTGTGGCACTTGCATTTGCAACAGCAACACCTTGTCGCCAGGTGCAAAACCGGCCAACGGGCCGACTTGCAGGGTGGTGCTGTCGCAACTAAAACTCAGCACGGGCGTATAGTCGTTAATGACGCCGTCCAGACAGGGAAATGTCCCCTGAGCAGGGAGCGGCACAGGGGGAGTGGTTTTTTCAGAAACGCAGAGAGGCGGGTTGGCGGAAGCATAGCCGGAACACAGATTAGCCGTAGGAGTGACCATAGGCTGACCAGAAGCATGCAACGCCAAACACATCCATAAAGAGAGTTGGGCAAGCATTGATTAAAAATTTAAAGTGGCAAAGATCGGAAGGATGAAAAAAGACAGGTAAGACGGCGTGTTTTTTAGTACACGCTGGTCGAGTTACGCCACAATAAGCAAGCCACCATTTGCTAACGCGCCATGATGTTCTTGCTGACCGTCTCGCCAGCTGGATTGCTGCTCGCACCAACATGGCCCAAGTCGTGTAAAATGTGGTGCATACCCAGCCGGTGGGTATGGGCAGACGAACCACAGGCCGGACAAAAATCAACATCCGCCGAGAGGGGGCGACCACAGTTTTTACAGATGGGGGAGGCAGGCTGCATGGTACGATACAATGTATGGAGTATGGCCATCCTTGTTCCACGCAAAGGGAATAACGTACGACCAACAGGGGCGAAAAAAAAGCACCTGCAAGTCCGGCGGTGAAACCGATATTTGCAGGTGCAGCAAATGTTCGCCTAAGCGATTATTTAGGAGCCTTTCTGGAATTTTTGGTCTCCAATACTTCCTTGCGGAGCTCTTGGGCC
>JAYUXG010000375.1:0-9412 GCA_043753125.1 Saprospirales bacterium
TAGTGACCTTCTTGCAAGGTCCGTCGTTCCAAGTGAATGCCGGCACCTCGTTCAAGTTCCTGCTCGGCAATAGCCGCCGCTACCACCAGGCCTTTCAATTGGGTGCCTGGGCGCGGGTATCGAACAAACTGGAAAAGGGCAAACTGATGGACGCCATTATCTTGAGTACCCGCTTTGACTACGAGCAGTTCAACATTGGTTTCAGCTACGATATCAACACGTCTACCTTGCGTACCGCATCGAATGGCAATGGTGCCTTCGAGTTTTCACTGGTGTACAAAATCTGTGGCCCGGAACGGCGCGGGGTATATTGCCCGAATTTCTAACCGATTCTGTCGCCGATATTTGTCTTATTATATATGACAAATATAACGAATGCTCAAAAAGATTTCCGAATGCTCTGTGCATTCGGAAATCTTTTTCATTTTTGTCAATCCAAAACCGGCGATTTCTTTTTGGAGTCGCCTTTACGTATCCATAATCACGTTTTTTTCAGATTACTAAACTAGAAAAAGTCATGTTTGGCAACACCAAAAGTTCAGAAGAACCCAAAAACCCCTCGGTCGCCGGTGCACTCAATGCCTTGGTCAAAGGTACTGTGGTGGAAGGCACTGTACGCTGCGACAGCGACTTGCGTGTGGATGGCACGATCAAAGGAAAATTGATTTGTAAATCGAAAGTGATCATTGGGCCTACCGGTGTGGTGGAAGGCGAGATCGACTGCCAGAATGCCGTGATCGAAGGCCGGTTCAAGGGTGTGTTGACGGTGAGCGAACTGCTCAATGTGCGCGAGACCGCCGAAGTGGACGGGGAAATATCGACCAACAAACTGCTGGTGCAAAGCGGTGCGCGTTTCAACGTGAGCTGCAAAATGGAGGTCGGCAAAACCAACGGCCAGGCCAAAAACTTTGATCCCAAAGCCGCCAACGATGCCGCCAACACCGCCAAACAAGTCACCGGAGGAAAAGCGGAAGTCCGCAATTAAGACCACCGCCAAGTACAGCGGCATGGCTTTTCAGTTGTTCGTGCCCTGTTTAGTCGGTGTGTTCCTCGGTCGCTGGCTGGACGAACGGATGCACCTCGAGCGTCCGCTTTGGGCCATCCTGTTGGCCGTGCTGTTTCTGCTGGCGTCGCTGTATGCGATATATCGACAGTTGCTCAGCGATAAGTAGCTACTGCCCTACTACTTTATGACTTCTAAATCATTTTTCACCGGTCTGCTGACCGTCACAGCGGGGACGGGAATTGGCTTGGCTTTGCTACACTTCCTGCTTCCGCCCGTACAAGCCCATTGGCGGTTTGCCGTGGCCACCCTATTATTATTTATCCTCCTCTGCATCGGGCTGTTTTTCGCCGGGCAAAGTGCCGTCCGTAGCAGTAGCAAACTGGCTTTCAATGGCCTCATTTCGGCGTCCGTGTTTGGCAAAATCTTGCTGGCACTGGGTTTTCTTTTTGCCTACCAACAAATTGCCCACCCCACCAACCAATGGTTCGTCGCTATTTTCCTATGGACCTACGTGGCGTACACTTGTTTCGAGGTGTGGTTTATGAGCCGTATGGCTCGGGCATGAGGAAAGGTGGAGGAGGTGGAGAAGGCAACACGCTTTTCCTGTTGGCGCAGTGTACCGAGGAGCAATCGAAATTCGTTGGTACTGTCAGCAATTGGCCGGTATCGGTGCGGGCATACTTTTTTATCATTGCTGGTCATCACCTGCACCACCTGCACATCCTTCGCGAACGCTACCTATCCACTTACTCAACATCCACATTATGAGGTATTGTTTCCTCTCTGTATTTGCCCTACTTTTCTGGTCATGGCTGCCAGCCCAATCCGTCTTCGGCACTTGGAAAACCGTGGATGACAATAGCGGCGAGGCCCGTAGTCACATCCAGCTCTTCGAGTCAGGTGGCAAGATGTACGGCAAGATTGACAAACTGCTGCAAAAGCCGCCCAGCACCTTATGCGATAGATGTCCCGGCGAGCGTAAAGGTCAGCCACTCACTGGGATGATCCTGGTGATCGACATGACCCTGTCTAATGGCATGTGGCAGTCAGGCAATGTCCTGGACCCCGACAAAGGCAAATGGTATAACTGCAAGATGTGGCTACAGGAAGGCGATGCCAATACCCTGGTGGTGCGCGGCTACCTGGGACCATTCTACCGGACGCAATATTGGCACCGAGTACCCTAAACGGCGGCAAATTTTGCCTAAAAAGTAAAAAAGTTGCCGGTTGGCTTGCACAAAAAATAATACCGGCGTATTTTTGCCGCCGCTTTCGAGAGAAAGCACGGTGGGTTATGGTGTAATGGTAACACAGCAGATTTTGGTTCTGTTATTCAGGGTTCGAGTCCTTGTAACCCAACAAGTTAAAAAAACGCAATTGTCTGGTATACAGGCAGTTGCGTTTTTTGTTTAGTACATTCTTATTTCACAAACTCCGCCACCGGATTCTCCTTCTTCATGTACGGCTTAAGCGCACTATAAGGCACCAGCAGCGACTGCCGCCCGTACTGCGGATGAAACAATGTGCTGATTTCCAATCCCTCGCGCCGCAGGGCAAAAAGTGGGAAGCCCTCTTTGTTCAACCAATCGCGGTACGTTGGGTTAGCCGCAAACTGGGGCATTTTTGGTGATTCTTTACGGGCATAGTCTTCCAGCCAAGCCTTCGGATCGAAGCCTTTATTGAACAAATCTTCCAGCGCAATGGCCTTTCCCGTGCGCAGATCGAAGTTGTACGTCAGGCCCTGCGCCTGTGCGCTCCAAGTGTCCGAAAAGGTGAGATAACCGGTGAATATGTTCTCCGTCCAGCAGGCGATCTCTGACCAGGCACTGGCCCGTTGGGCACTGCGGGTGGCCGGGGTCGGAGGGTCCTTTTGGGCAGCGATGATTGATTTGCAGCGATTTACCCAAGCCGTCAGCTGCTGATCGAACCAAGCATTGCAGCCCGTGCAAGCCGTGCGCGGGTAGAGTGCATCGTAGCTGGAGCCGTAATCGGCGTAATCGTAACAGCCTACCGCGTAACTATCTTTCAAGGTAAAAGTGAGCATCCGTTTTTCGCCGCTACCCACCCAATTGCAGACCATCGGTTGGCCGGGAGCGAGGGTGCCAGAGAGCTGGGCGGCTACCCGTCCGCTGGGCAGCAAGGCTTCCATTTCGTAATCGCCGTTTTTACCTACTGTTCCCTGTAACGAATATGTTTTGGCATCGCCTTCTATCCAGCAGTAGCCCTGCAAGGCATTGTTTTGCACGCGCGTCAGCACCATATCGGCGCGGGCACCATTGTAGCGGGCAAGGTAGCGGTTGGCCCATTTGCTCTCGCTGCAAGCGAGGTTGAGCGTAAGGCCCGGTACGAACTCAATAGCGGAAAGGTGGATGCCTAAGCTGTTATTGAAGTTCGTCCAATCGGCTTCGAGCTGGCGACCACGGATATGGCCCTCCCAGCGGCCCACCACGGTGTTGCCGGGGCCGCGCTCCTCCAAGGCCAGTTCGGTGCTATCGAGCAGGGTACCGTCCAGTCGGATGCGCGTCTTGCTTTTCAAATAGTTCAAGTAACCACGACAACTGCTTCCATCGTACCCCAAGGTCATATCTACCGCCGAGGCATCGTCCAACCGGCCCTTAAAAATGCGCACCCATTTAATGGTAGCGGGCTGCTCGAACAGTTTGGTAATGGCCGTGTCGCGGGTCAGTCTGGAACCCGTAGCGGTCGGCTTGGTGGCCGGGGCTGGAGTAGTTTTCTGGGAAAAAAGCAAATCCGGTACGCCAAGTATCATTAAAATGCAAAAGAGGTACAGGCTGTGTTTAGCGCACAAGATATTGACAATGAGATAATTGCGCAAGCGAAAAAAATAAGTCGCCATGTGAAAAGCGGTTTTGGCAGATTAAAAAATGAGGAATGATGAGTTATAAATGAGGAATTCCAAGTCTGCTCAATATACGGAAATTCATCATTCATCATTAGTTCAGGGTACCTGCACCGTATTCAGCACCTGCTCCACCACTTCCTCTGGGCGGACGTTTTCGGCCTCCGCTTCGTAGGTCAGCCCGATGCGGTGGCGCAGTACGTCGGGACAGATCGCGCGGACATCCTCTGGCACCACGTAGCCGCGCCGCCGTAGAAACGCCAAAGCACGGGCGGCTTGCGCCAACGCAATACTAGCCCGGGGGGAGGCGCCATAACTCAACAGCGGGGCCAGTGCTTTCAAGCCATACTGTGCCGGTTGGCGGGTAGCGAACACAATATCGATGATGTACTGCTCTATTTTTTCGTCCACATAAATCTCGTGCAGCACTTCGCGCGCCCGTAACAGGGCCGTGGGCGACACCACGCGCTGCACCGTCGGCTGGATGCCGCTCAGATTGCGCCGCACGATGTCCCGCTCCTCTTCTTGCGTGGGGTAGCCGATCTTTACTTTCAGCAAAAAGCGATCTACCTGCGCCTCGGGCAGCGAGTAAGTGCCTTCCTGCTCGATGGGATTTTGGGTAGCCAGCACCAAAAACGGTTCTTCCAACGGAAAAGTCTCATGACCAATGGTCACCTGGCGTTCCTGCATCGCCTCCAACAAGGCACTTTGCACCTTGGCAGGGGCACGGTTAATCTCGTCGGCCAGTACGAAATTGGCGAAGATCGGCCCCTTGCGCACAGTGAACTCCGAGCGGGCGGGGTTGTAAATCATTGTGCCGATCACATCGGCGGGCAGCAGGTCGGGCGTGAACTGGATGCGGCTGAATTTGGCATCCACTGCTTGGGCCAACGTCTTGATAGCCAACGTCTTGGCCAGCCCCGGCATTCCTTCCAACAAAATATGGCCACGGGTGAGCAGACCGATCAGCAGCCGCTCCAACATGACTTGTTGGCCGACGATGACCTTGGAAGTTTCGTGGTTCAACTGCTCCACGAAGGTGCTTTCGGTGTGAATGCGTTGGTTCAGGGCCTGTATATCAAAATAACTCTGCATGAGCAGCTATTGGTTATCGGTTATTGGTGCAGACGGAGATGACAGCTACAGCTACCCACCTTATTGAAAACCACGCATGGCCATGGTAGCGATAGTCGTCGCCGTTGATAAGTTCAATGTCTGCGTGTACAGGTCCCATAATATTGGTGTAAGTAATTTTTAATGCACAAAGGTAGGAAAAATGGCGTTCAGTCTGTTGCTGTGCTGTTGCCTCCGCGCACCAATTGTTAGCGAACTACTAAAAAATCGATGCTTCTCGTCATTACAAAAAAACCTCATCCAAAAGTTTTTTCGTTAAAATCTCCATAACTCCCGCCATGCTTTGACCCTAAAACCGCATAGCAGTGGCATTGTGATAAACATCCACTGGTCAAAAACCGTTTTGCCAACATGAAAAAATTAGAAACAAGCCTCTTCGCCCAAGCCCTGACCTACGCTGGCTACCGCAGTTTGGTCACCGACCTGCTGGCCGAGGGCAAGACGACGGGGCAACATCAGGTCCCTGGTTTGTTGGAATATTCCCAACTGAATGAGCAGCGCATGAATCGCCTGGACAAAACCTTCCGGCTGGATGCGCAGGCTGGTGGTTTGATTTCGCAATTGACCAAACCGCAGCAATGGCTGGTCATTACCGAGGGTTGGTGCGGCGATAGTGCGCAAATCGTGTCCGTATTGCATCATCTGGCATTGCTAAACCCGAATATTCAGCTCGGTTTTCTGCTTCGCGACGAGCACCCCGACTTGATAGACGCTTTCTTGACCGAAGGTAGCCGTTCTATCCCCAAAATCGTCTTTGCCAATCTGGAGACGGGAGAAGTGGGTGGCGCATGGGGACCCCGGCCCGCCGCCGCCCATGCATTGATCCGTGACTTGATTACTAAACTGAAGGCCACCACCGAGCCAGAACTCCGCAATAATATTTATGAGCAAGCCAAGACGCTGGTGCATACTTGGTACGCCCATGACCGCACCGTAAGCACGCAGCGCGAAGTGTTACAGGCCGCCCTAATAGCGCAGCAAGCAGTGGGCTAATCAGCGCACAATGGTCACGTCACCCTGTTTGCGCACCGCGATGGTGCGCCCACAAAAATCTACCTCCGCTTCCAAGTGCCAGACGTACACGCCGGGAACCATTGTCCGGCGGCGAAATTCCCCTTCCCAACCCGCTTCGGCCTGCGTACTTTGGAACAACAAGTTGCCCCAGCGGTCGAATATTTCCAAGTGGTAGTCCAGCAGCGTCAGTCCCGACGCAAAGGCTGGCCGGAACACAGTGTTCTCTTTCGTCTCGGCATCCGGTGCAAACACATTGGGCAAATACACGTACGATATATCGGCAGCCAAATCTGCCCAACGCACGGTCGCTTCGCGCCGCAGCGTCTCGCAGTGGTTGGTCACTTCTATCCACACTGGCCCGGCCTCTCTGGCCAGCGTGGAGGAAGAGGTTGAGCTGTTCCACCATTTATACTGCAAATTGGCGAGGTTTCCGCCAACTAATGGTGTGAGCAGCAATCCATTACTATCACAGGGCAGCGTTGCGTCCGCCAACGCCAGTTCCAGGCGCGGCAATTCGCCAATGGTCGTGCTTTGGCTCGCTGCGCAGCCATTGCCATCTTCCAATACCACTTCGTAAGCACCTGCCGCCAGTGTTTGAAATACCGAATCCGTTTGGGCAGGCCCACCATTGAGCGAAAATTGGTAAGGCGGCAGCCCGCCGTCGGCCTGATTTGCCAACAGGCTGCCAGTCGGTTGCGTAGCACAGGAGGGCGTGGAGAGCAGCGCAAAAGTGGACGCTGGGAAAGTCGTCACCACGACCGTTACGACAGAGTCGCAGCCCCCGGTGGTGAGCAGATGAAACTCGCGCGTCTCTCCTGCCAACATGGAAGCACCCGCGTAGTCAAAAGCAGCGCCGGGACAGACGAAAACTTCCAGCAAAGAAGCGGCATTTTGCAAAGCCTGCACCGTTACCGCCACGGTAGAGTCGCAACCCAGGTAGTTTTGAAAGACAAAATTTTGGACCGTACCGGGGAGCAATTGCCCACCATTGTAGGCAGCCGTAGTGCCGGGACAAGCGGTCAAGGTAAGAACGGAGGTGGAAACGGGTGCCGTTTGTGCCATCACCGTCACGGTGGAATCGCAGCCCAAGTAGTTTTGGAAGACAAAATCCTGCACCGTGCCGGGTGTCAGTTGCATACCATTGTAAATCAACGCATTACCAACGCAAGCAAACAAGGTCAGGGCGGAGGTGGAAGTCGGTAGTGCTTGCACGATTACCGTCACCGTCGAATCGCAGCCTTGGGCGGTAGTGAACGGAAAGGCTTGGCTGGCTCCGATTGGAAGGGTCGCTCCTTGGTACAAGGCTGAATGGCCGGGACAAACCTGGAGTGCTACCTGCGACGTAAGGGTTGGGCAAACAAATTTCAAAAGCAGATCGGCGGTAGCCAAAGTGCGGCAGCCCGACATATTGGCGGACTGTTGACCAATCACCACTTGCCACCGGGGTGGTAAACTGGCGGCGTCGATCTGCACTATATAGTTGGCAGCCAGGATGTTGGCAAAGGCATAAATCCCCTGATCATTGCTCTTTCCATAGGCCACTGGGCTACCATTTTGGTACAAATCAACAGCAATACCACTCAACAGCGTATCGGCAGCATCGATGAGGTCATTGTTATTTACGTCGGCCCACACGTGGCCAGTCACGTTGCCGTAGGCATCGAACAGTTGCAAGGTAAGCGGGTCGCTTTGGCCCACGCAGCCGTAGCCATCGGTCAATACCGCCCAGTAACTGCCGCTTTGAGTGGCGATTAAGTTTGGGCCGGTGGCACCAGATATTGGATCCCCATTGTAGTACCACTGCCAAGCGGCGATATAGGGCAGATCGGTAGGCAGGCACAGGGTGTCGGGGCGGCAACGGGTATGGCAACCGCCGGGGATGACGTTGACCGGTGGCCCCGGCTGAATGTACAATGGATCACTTTGTGCCTCACAACCAAATTCGTTGATGACCCGAATAAAATATACGCCTGGTGCTGCTGCGGGCAAAGTAGTACCCATTTGGCCATTGTTCCAGACGAATTGCCAGTTGCCGGGTAGGGGGCCTTGGTAAGTCAGCACGGTGGCCGCTTGAGCGCAGTTACCATTGCTACTAATATAAAATCCGCTCGGCACCGGATTGATCGTTACTACAAAAGGGTCAGTCACCGCCGTGCAGCCGCTGGCGGGGTCGGTCACCGTCACGGTATAAACGTGCGTGCCTACGGCCAGCAGGTTATTCCGGCTTTCGGTGAAAAACACCTCGTCGTCCGTGCCATTGCCGCCCGGCCACAAGTAAGTATAATTGCCGCCACTGCCCTGCGCCTCCAAATGCACATCTTCGCCCGCGCAAACAGCCAGCGTGGGATAGGCGGTGCCAATCACCTGACCCAACTCATTCTCCAACAATGCTTTAATAAGGACATCAGGCGCGGGTTTTACCTCCACCTCCACCGGGGGCGGTGTATAGGTGCAGCCGCTGGCATCGGTGATCGTCACGCGGTAAGTGCCTGTTTCGTCCGTGGTTAGCGTAGGAGTAGTCGTACTGCTGTCGGACCAGAGCCAGGCCACACCGCCCGCCGGGGCCGTCAACGTGACGGTGCTGCCTTCGCAAATGGGTGCCGGGTTGGCCGGGTTGATGTTGCCGCTCAACGCATTGGGTGCCACGGTCACGGTCTGGGAAAAAACGGCGGTGCAACCAAAAGCGTTGGTGGCCGTGGCCATTACTGAATAATTACCGGCAGGGGTGAAACTGTGGTAGACCGGGCTGCCGCTGGCGTCATTGGCCGGGCCAGTGGGCGGCTGCCCAAAATTCCAGCGCACGTTGGTTACTTCTGGCCCTACGGCGGCATGGAAAGCTAAGGCGTTGCCCGCACAGTTTTGCGCCGGTGGCGCAAAAGTCGGACTGGAAACGGTGGGAACAACGACGGTCTGCGTAACGGTCGAAGTGCAACCGCTATTCGCGCTCACGGTGAGCGTAACCGGGTAATTTCCCGAAGCCGCGTAGGCATGAGCGGGGTTGCGCACGTTCGAGGTATTGTTGGCCCCACTCGCCGGGTCGCCAAAATCCCAGGTCCAGGTGCCAATGCTGCTGCCGGGCAAAAAAGTGCTCACGTCCTGAAAAGGGGTGACCATGCCGGGACAGGCCGGGGCCACGCCAAACTGCGCCGAAGCCGCCACCTTCACCGAGTCAATCACTCGGCAGGTAGTGCCATTTTGTAGCTGGCCATACACAATGATTAAGTATTGACCCGCATTTTGAAAATGAAAGCTCGGATTGTTCAAGTTAGAGGTGCCGAGCAAAGCCGCCCCGGATTCGCCAAAATACCAAGTGGCGGAACCGGGTTGGTACTGAACACCACTGACCTGAAAATTGAAAGAATCGCATGATGCAGTAGGCATAATGGCCAGGTCAATGC